>DATMFU010000170.1:0-9507 GCA_035556015.1 Niallia sp.
TAATTAAAGACTTAAATCAGCCTGTAGGCAAATTCCAAATTTACTACAGGCTATTTTCATAATGTAGAATTTTTTTTGATTTCACCTACACTACTCTCTAAAAAATCGACAAATCACTTTTGTCCACCTTCAATATGTATGCTTGTAATTAAATATACCTACATAATGGATAAATGTTTATTTTTCATTAATTATGAACAAACTAAGGAATGTTCCCAAAAATCACAAAAAGGAGCATTCATCATGCTAGAAAGACATTTTAAAGTAATCAACACAAATAGTATATACTATGGAGAAGAAGGCATTCTTTCAAGTGAAACGGATCATGATTGTATTTTAACAATGGAGATTAGTAAATATTCTTTACATAAATTTGATAAATCAGAAGTAGAAGAAATTACGTACTAACCAGCTCTAGTGAGTTGGTTTTTTTAATACTTCCTACTTAGATGTAAAAGCCAACAAAAGTAATGCTAATATGGTTTATAAAAAAACTGTTGATTTATCGGAATTTTTAACAAATAATAAAAATAAATAGAAATGAAATAATTGTATAATGCATAAATTAGAATAATCTTCATAAATCTATGACTTTTACAATTTTAATAAGGGGTGGGTGCATGACAAATGGATAAGAGAACTTAGGTTAATAGTTAGGCCAGGTTTCCGAGAAAGAGTAATAATTATTAATAAGAGATAATTATTTTTGCTTGTTAGTGTTAAACTTCCATCCATACATTGTTAATTTGTAGAGAATGAGCTGCAAATAATTACAGACCTTAAAATAGATTTAAAAGGAGAAAATGTATGGAAAAATTATTTCAATGTTTTGCAGACAGTAATTATAATATAGAACTTAATGATGTAGTGAAGGCACAAAATGAAGAAGAAGCGAGAGCAAAATTTGTAATTTTACTAAACAAACACAATCTAAAATATGGCGATGTTCATGTTTGGGAATTAGAAAGGGCTCTTATTTAAAGGAAAGAAAGATACTTTCTAATACAATACCAAATAAGTAACGCAAAATACCTGAGAATGGTTAAAGTGATTCCCTTTCAGCTGTGTTACTGGTATTCAATATATAATTATATAATGATGAATAAGTTACTTCTTTAAAAACAGCTCCTTTACTAGTAGGAGTTGTTTTTTTGTTTTATGAAAATAATGTTGTTGTTAAGAATAAAATATATATACTCAGCTCTAGCTATTTTATAGCTTTATTGAGATTTTAAGTATTAAATACATGAATTTATTTAGTCTCTTATAGACTTGGATATAAAAAGAACCAAGATGATAGTAAAGGCATAAAAAATAAAAAAGACGGAGGACACATTATTACATAGAACAGTAAACAAGTAGTATTTATTTTAACAATTTTATTACAATTCTAATATAAATGTTAATTATATGTAAATTACCTTGAAGTATTAAAAAAAATTGCTTACAATCTGACGTGATACAATATTATTCCATTTCTAGTTAAAATCTATTAGATTGATGGAGGCAGGTTCTGGAGGTAGAAAAGATGCTTATTGGAGAATGTCTGTTGGATCAAAATCTTTAAATAGAGCTGGAAATTTTTCTAGTAATAAAGCTGAAACTCATATAACATTACAAGAATCCTCCATTTCAACCATACTTAATTTAATTAAGAAATATAAGAAGTAATGAAGGGAGGGAGTATAGGTGCCTGATATTATTGATACAGAAAATAAGTTAAAAGAATTTTTTTTCAGAAATAGAATATCTTCCAATAGTTGACTTGAATATTAATTATCTAAAGGAAACTATATCCCTAAAATTAATAAGTGTTAATAATGACGATATAACTAAGATTAATATTACTTTTAAACAAGTATTGTCCTATTATGTATTTCAGGAACCAGCTTACGATACTTATAGATTAAACGATTTTGATGAAGAGTCCAATTTATTACTAACTGAATCAAGCTATTTTCCTCAAGGATTTGGTAAAATAATAATTGAAAGTCTTCATAGTGAACTAAAAGAAATAGAAACACTTTCATCTACAACAAATTTCTATTTCCAAGTTAATGATAAGGATTACTTTTTTATTGAAGCAAACTCCTTAAGTATTAATGGTATAGAGTATAGAAACTTAATTACAGATGATGCACAATTAAAACTGCCGAATGATTGAATTCTTTATTTTTATTAGCTAAGATTGCGAATGCCAATCTTAGCTTCTTCCATTTTAATGAATTATTTGTTTCTAGATATTTCCTTTGTTTTATTAAAGCAGTGTTTAGTTAACTCCCTTCTGCTTTTGACGTTTCTTTTATTGCATAGTAAAAAAGTTGAGACCTTATACCTTTATGATATAATAAAGAGACTCACTACACATTATTTGGTAAGATTGTAAAAAAACAAACACTAAACAAGAAGAAGGTACATAACCTGTCCATGATGATTACTTACCAAAGTACATAGTTGTAGTGAAAAGTGATTGTTGATTATTTTTGAAGAAGAAAAGGAAGTGCTAGAACCTTGGTATTCGTTAGCTCAAGAGATATAGAATTATATTATGCAGATACGGACATGATGGGAGTAGTCTATCATGCCAACTATATTAAATTCTTTGAACGTGGTAGAACCGGATTAATTGAAGATTTAGGCTTTAGTTATATAGATATGGAAGATAAAGGATATTTTGCACCTGTTTATGATGTGTATGCTGTCTATAAAAAACCACTACGTTATGGAGATAAGGCTGTAGTAAAAACATGGGTAGATGCAAATGATGGAGTTAAGACTGTATATGGGTACCAAATTATTAATCAAGATGAGGAAGTATGTGTGGAAGGTACCTCTACCCATATTATTGTGACGAAAGATACGTTTAAGCCAAAATCGTTTAAGCGATTATTCCCAGAATGGTTCAATAAATACGAAGAAATCAAAAAGCCAAAGTAAATGGTAGTATTCCTACCTAGTGTAAGTTTTGAATTTCTCTCATTCAAAGGAGACTGATATTGTGGCATTTGGCATTAAAAGAGCTGATGTAGAGAAATGGAAACAGCAGATAGACGATGGCCAAATTGCGTTTTTAACTCATTATTGGCTAGATGATCGTTTTCCTGGATGTACGACTGTAACAAAAGTTGGCTGTTCCGATCTAACTAAACTAATTGAATGGGGAAAGCAATACGGTTTAAAAGAAGAGTGGATTCATCATAGAAAAGATGGATACTCCCATTTTGATTTGCTCGGTGATACACAAAAAAGAATTTTACAAAAGGAAGGCATTACATTATCATTATAAAAAATGCGGTATTCAAGGAACTCCTTGGATACCGCATTTTTTCATTATGCTTATTTAGTTTCGTTTGAATGACGATACTCTGGTTCGTTTGCTACTTCATTAAAATCTGCATATAAATCAAGATTATCAAAATACCATAGGTCTTTTTCTTCAATATAATATGAGATGCCGTCTTTTTCTACACTTACACCAATATTGACAGGTTTTTCATTAGAAATACCTAAAGAAAATCCTTGTTGAACAGTACTACAACCACCATAGCGAGCAAAGAAACGTACATAGTCCCCAGGTTGTAAAAACATTTCCTCTTTATACCATTCTGCTGCTTTGTCACTAACTATTATTTTCATTTCAAAACTCCTCTAGCTTTAATTTAGCTTATTATATTTACTATTATATAGGATGAAAGGGCGATTAGCGAATATTTCAATGTTCTAAACTATTAAGAACATGATTCATCATATCATCATATATCGTTTCACTATATTTTTTCTTTGCTTTTTCTGAATCTAAAAGAGGTTCCATCTTATAATTTTTTTCTGCCTCACTTGCAACAAATGTAGGATAGAAAGATGGATCTAATAGTGTTATTTTTGTCTTATTGTTTTCCCATGATTTTTGTACACGTACAGAAACCATTCCACCTAAATCTCTATATTGTTCATCTTGTCCGGATAAAAAGTTTCCTAATGAATATACAACTAACGATTTATTTCCATCTTTGCCTTCGAGCCATTCTGCAGGCTGTAACACGTGAGGATGACTTCCAAAAATAATATCTACTCCTTCATCTACTAAAAACTTTGCTATATCCCTTTGCTCAATAGATGGAAATCGTTCATATTCCATTCCCCAATGAATACCCATTACAATCAGATCTGCTTCTTTCTTAGCTCGATTAATTTCCTTTTTCATCTTATCGAAATCAATCATATTAACGATATATTCTTTTCCTTTTGGAATAGGGATGCCGTTTAATCCATACGTATAGGAGAGAAAAGCTACTTTAATTCCATTCGATGATAGTATTCTTAATTGTTGTTGGTCCTCTTCATTCATAAAAGTACCGACATGAGGCAATTTTATATCATCAAGATTTTGTAGGGAAAGCTTTTGGGCTTCCACACCACGATCTAAAGAATGATTATTAGCTGTTGTCACGATATCAACTCCAGCTTTTTTTATGGAATCTGCAATCTCAACTGGACCATTAAATGCTGGATATCCTGATAAACCAATAGATTCTCCGGCAACAATGGTTTCTTCATTAGCAACTAAAATATCAGGCTTTTTTAATGCTGGAGTGACTTTTTCAAGCATTTTATCAAAATTATAGCTGTTTCCTTCTTTGGCATCTATATATACCCGATCGTGTATTAAAATATCTCCAATAGCAGCAATTGTTATTTCTTGGGTGAGATTTTTAGAACTTACTTCCATAGATCTTTCTGAAAGATAATTAATATGTCCTTTTTCATTGAAATGGTTGTAAGAACTAAATAATAAAAACAGAACCCAAATACTGAATATTATTATAGAAAATAATAGTGCAAACTTACTCTTTTTCATATCATTATGCTCCTAGAATTTTTAAGATATGTTTAGCATACCAAAAAATAAATAATTTGCACGTAGTAAGTTATCACTATTTCCTTCATTAACATCAGTAAATTAGATTTTTCCATCTAATTGGTTAGTAGTTTTAGGCATTGTTAAGGTAAAAGTGGTTCCTTTACCTGTTTTGCTTTCGACCTGAATGGTTCCACCCATGCTCTCTAGTATTTTTTTACAAAGATATAAGCCCATGCCTGTGCCATTCTTTTTGGTTGTTTTAAAAGGGGAGAAAAGGGTTTTTAGCTGTTCATCCTTCATGCCACATCCGTTATCCGTAATAAAGATATTAATATTATTTTTATCACAAGTTGTGGAGAGGGATATTATATGAGAGCCTGTATTATTGCTAGTTTCAAAAGATTCGAAGGAATTTTGGATAAGATTGACGAGAGTTTGTGTTAGTTTGTTTTTATTTCCTAGAAGAGTTGTATTCGATTTAGTTAAATCCATATCAAGTAAAATATTTTTAAGAATAGCCTGACTACTAAATAGGGTATGAATATCATATATTAATTGATTAATAGATATCGTTTCGATAGAATCTTCCTTTGGCTTCGAATAGGTTAAAAAGTGGGTAATCAAATCATTTGCTCGTGTTATTTCATTTAGAGCAATCGTTACATACAGATCTATTTTAGGATCGAGAGTCTGTTCCTTTATTAGTTGAAGATAACCTTTTACGATAGCTAAAGGGTTTCGAACTTCATGAGTGATGCTACTCACCATTTTTCCGACATTTTCACTATAAGTGGTAGAAAAAGCCAGATTTCTTACCGTGTCTTGAATTTTTTCTAATATTTCTTCTTGCTCGTGCATTTTTTTTTCGTAAATGATACGAGACTGTTCCAGTTTATTTTTTGCTTCCTCTAAAGTTATATTTGCCATTTATCTGTCGCTCCTTATCTATTGTTACTGAAAAGATATGGCGAAAAACAGCATAATATGACAAAGAATTTAACTTTGAACATGGTTTGTAAACTGACAAACTTGTAAGGAGAATCTTTCATAATAAAAAAAGAGACCAATTGGCCTCTTTTTATAGAATATTTAATTTACAACCAGCTAACTTTTGGCTCTGTTTTATTCAAAATACGTTTAATATTAGCACGGTGTCGATAAATAACAAAGATTGTTAAAATGGATATGACAAAAATTAATAATTTGTCATCCCAAAGAATAAGAGAGTAAGTCACACCTGCAATTCCAGCCACCATAGATGACAAGGATACATATTTTGATAAATATAAGGTAATGAAAAATACAACAATTAAAATGATAAATAATAATGGTTCATGTCCTAATAGGATCCCGGCAGAAGTAGCAACAGCTTTACCACCTTTAAAGCTAGCGAAAATTGGGTACATATGGCCAATTACTGCAAAGATACCGAAAATTAGTGGATTTACATCTACATCCACATTCCAGATTAGGGAGACAAATAATGGGAGTAGTGTAGCAAGCGTACCTTTTAATATATCTGAGATGGTTACAGCAAATCCAGCTTTTTTTCCAAGTACTCGAAAAGTATTTGTACCACCTAAATTTCCACTGCCATGTTCTCTTATGTCTTTATTGTAAAATGTCTTGCCTATAATTAAACCTGACGGAATGGAACCAAGTAAGTAGGCTAGTACAATTAATAATGCAATTAACATTTTTTTAACTCCTTCACAATATGTATAAATTTATGTCTAATATATTGTACCATGTATTGCTTCAAACTCATTCATTTTTCATAAAAAAATAGCCTTTCAAATTGGTTAAGCTACATTCTAATCTACTTTTCCTTTTATAATACTTGATATAAAGTATTTTACTTATAATTTTCTAGTTATAAATGCTATGATTAAATAAATATACATATGTACTGGAGGATGACTGATGAAAGAATTATTGAATGAAACGATGAATTTAGAGAGTAGAATAGAGATACTTACTAAACTAGCTAATAATTTTTCGGAAAGAGCAAGAGAAGTGGATGAAAATGCTTCGTTTCCTTTCGAGAATATAAAGGAGCTTCAACAATCAGGATATACAGCACTTACCATTCCAAAAGAATATGGGGGAGGGGAAATCTCTGTATATGAACTAGTAAGAATGCAGGAAATAATAGCGACTGGTGACGGAGCAACTGCTTTGTCCATTGGATGGCATATGGGAGTAGCTCGAAACATACACGAAGCAAATTGGGATGAATTTGTACGTAAAGAAGTATATGAGCAATTAGTGCAAGGGGCATTAATTAATGGTGCAGCTACTGAGCCACAAACAGGAAGTCCGACAAGAGGTGGAAAACCGCAAACAGAAGCAGAGAAAAAAGGAGATAAATGGATTATTAATGGACACAAATCTTTTACCACGATGTCCCCAGTTTTAGATTATTTTTTAGTAACTGCTTCTATAAAAGACTCTGATGAAATTGGTAACTTTCTTATCCACAAAAATAGTAGGGGAATACGTATTGAAGAAACATGGGATAGTATTGCATTAAAAGGAACTGGTAGTCATGATGTATATTTTGAAGAAGTAGAGATTCCAGCTAAATACTATGTCGAAAAATTAGGCGGTAGGAAAAAAGTGAATCCATGGTTATTACATATTCCTGCTTGCTATCTTGGTATTGCTGGAGCGGCTCAAAAAGAAGCTGTGACATTTGCAAAAAATTATTCACCAAACAGTATTAATGGTACTATCAGTGATATTCCAAGTATTCGATCCAAAATCGGAGAAATGGAATTAAAGATGCAAGTTGCAAAGCATTTCTTATATTCTGTAAGTAAAAAGTGGGATAATACAAAAAGCGAGGATCATTCTAAATTACAACCGGAACTAAGTGCAGCAAAATTGTTTGTGACTAATACTGCTATGGAAGTGGTTGATCTTGCAATGAGAATTGTAGGTGCTAGAAGTCTTTCTGCTAAGAGTCCTCTTCAACGATATTACCGAGATGTTCGAGCAGGACTACATAATCCTCCGATGGATGATATGACAGTTGAACAATTGGCAATAAAATCACTTCAATCTTTATAAAAATAAACGTTTTATTTGGATTATAAAATAAATGGTATCTTCAAGAAAAATGTCCTATTACTAAAGAGCCTATTTTGCAAGAATAGGTTCTTTATTTTATTTTAACTAGCCTTATATTCTTTTTCTTGCTTATGTGTTTGGTACCATTTTTTAGCCAATAATTCCATTTTAAATGGTCCGTTCACATATCTTTTCACTCCTAATACGATGGTTTCTTCTATTATAATAAGTAGGATAAAAACAATGATTATGGTTGTCATCTTGTCCCACCTTCTTTTTCTTTTAATCATATATAAAAATAACTAAATTTTCCAATAAAAACCACTTTAATAGTATAATAATTAGATATTTCTTTTAGAACAAATATTACCAATTAAAATGGAATATAAATTGGTTGCATTGGACTGGGAAAATAAATAAAATGTATCATATCTTTTAGAGGAAAATTCTTTGTAATAAAGGGAGATGACAAATGAAAATTAGAGTTTCAGCCGTACAATATAAACTGCAAAATATTAAGTCTTTTGAGGATTTTGCAAAACAATGTGAGCATTATGTAAGAACAGCAAAGGAATTTGGCGCTGAATTCGTCTTATTTCCTGAATTTTTTACTACCCAGCTTTTATCGATAGCTGATGAACAAGATGCCTTTACCATTAATGAATTGCCAGGCTTTACAGAGCAATATCAAGATCTTTTTAGGTCATTTGCTGTTCAAACAGGAATGTATATTATCGGTGGAACTCATGTTATAAAAAGGGACAATAAGCTATATAAGGTTGCACATATGTTTTATCCTGATGGAAGAATGGAAGAACAGGCTAAACTTCATATTACGCCAACGGAATTGTATGAATGGAATATGGAAAAAGGTGATTCATTCCGAATATTTGATACACCAAAAGGGAAAATTGCCATTTTAACCTGTTATGATATAGAATTTCCAGAAATAGTTAGAATGGCTAAGGCAAAGGGGGCTGACATGATTTTTTGCCCTTCTTGCACCGACGATCGCCATGGATTTCATCGTGTACGATATTCTTGTCATGCAAGAGCAATTGAAAATCAAGTTTATGTTGTAGTAACAGGCACAGTTGGTACCTTAACAAATGTTGATTTTATGAGAGCCAATTTCGGGCAAGCAGCTGTTATTACCCCAAATGATATTCCTTTTCCTCCAGGAGGAATCTTGGTAGAAGGAGAATTAAATGATGATATGGTAGTTACCGCAGATCTCGATTTATCCCTTTTATATGAAGTTCGTGAAAAAGGATCTGTGACAACATGGAGAGATAGAAGAACAGATTTATATCCTGATTGGAATACTATTTCAGAAGGATAAAGGCTTACACATGATAGGGAATTTTTAATAAATAATCAAATTTAAACGTAAAGCTCCCAAATAGAAGGGAGCTTTTTATGGTTGATGTACAAGCAGTTCCTGAATCAATTTGGAGAAATAATAATAAAGTTTATTGATATGTAATGAATTTCACTCTTTATTTATTTAATATTTAATCATTTCCAACTAACAAAGCTAAATGCCCATTTTCAAAATATACATATTTATTATTTGT
>DATMFU010000171.1:0-5242 GCA_035556015.1 Niallia sp.
AAAAGAGCATGAACAATCAGAAGAAATATGTAGGGAATATGAACTTCATCTAGCGGATATGTTAGAAGATATTGTTTTAGAAAAACAATATACAGAACAAGAAGCAATCACCATCGCAATAGAAAGATTAGGATTCCCAAAGGAAATTGCTGCATTGTATCAAGAAGAGCTAACGATGACTGCCAAAAAAACGCAATGGAACTTCTTTTTTGCAAATTTGTTTTTCTTTGTAGGAGGTATTGGGTTGACGGTAATTTATCATCACCTATCTAATCCAACAATCAGCAAATTATGGTTATTCCTAACAAGTATTCCGTTTTTTCTTATTATGCTTTATTTATTCTTTTGGCTTTTGCTTGGATATGAAGTGGGCAAGGAATTTGGACTTGGCGGAAAAAAACTATTAATGAAGACCTTTTGCATTTCGTTAGTTCCTAATCTTTTACTTATGTGTTCCGTTGTCTTTAAGATCATTCCGTCAACAATATTTGATCCATTATTAACACCAGAATTTATCCTTATCTGTATTTCTTTTACGATTATGTTATATCCAATATGTTTTCTCGCATTTCGCTATGGAACAACGAGATCGGTATAAGTTGTTCTTTTGCATACTACCTAGTAATACTGTGCAATGAAATTCTATTTATTTTTTATTTGACTATATAGAAAAACTATGTAAGGGGAGAATAAAATGAACAAGAAAAATTTTATTTATTTCATAGGTTGTTTTTTACTTGCAATTATTGCTGAAGTGACATTATTTACAGAGACAATCGGTATTTCTCTTAGTATTTTTGTTGTTGTCTTTTATGTTTTTTATTTTTATCTAACGAGGAAACAAACACATACACATCGTCTAATAGGCATTTACATATTCGTATGCATATGGTTACTAACATTATCATTTGTTTTTATTGGTAATCCTTATTTTTATCCCTTAAATCTTTTAGTTGTTTTTATTTTAATTGGATTTCACACTGTGTTAATTACAAGTCCCGCTTTTCTTCGTTGGAGTAATATAGACGCCTTTCTTTATATTCAAAAGAAAGTATCTTCCTTTTTTAAATTAGGAAAATATTTAACCTTTCTTGTTCGAAAATCGGTAAAAAGACGTGCCAATGAAAGGGATTATGTAGCAATGAAAAGAATATTATTAGGAATTGTTATTGTTATGCCAATTTTGATAATACTGATTTTCCTGCTCAGTATGTCAGATCAGCATTTTAGTACGATGGTCGAAACAATAATTACCTGGCTTGTTTCTTTTAAAGTAGATGAAATAAGTACGTTAATACGAATTGGTTTTATCTTTGTTTTTCTATTACTATTAATGAAAATAATTAGTAAGAAGTCGATTATCATCCCAAAAGAGAGAAAGGTTAAACAAGGAAGATGGGAACAAGCAACTTTATTAACAATTTTACTTTCTATTAATGGACTGTATATATTTTATACCGTCATACAATTTCAATATTTCTTCAATGATGTATTAATAAATGGTTTCACCTATGCAACCTATGCGAGAAGGGGGTTCTTTGAACTTATTATCGTAACAGTTATTAATATATCCATTATTTTATTAGTAAACAAATTTGCTAAAAACCGTACTCTTTTCTTAAAAATAGTTTTATCCTCTTTAATTGTTTTTAGCTTTATCATTCTTTTGTCTGCTCATTTACGATTGTCTTTATATGAACAGGCGTATGGCTATACGTATTTACGTTTGTTTTCTCATTCTTTCATTATCTTTTTAGCGGTATTTTTCTCGTTTACACTAATAAAAATTTGGGTGGAGAAACTTCAACTTATACGCTTTTTCTTATTGTTGTCCCTATTATATTATTGTGGACTAAATGTAATGGATATCGATCGATTAATCGTCAGCAAGAATTTGCAGCGCTTTGACGAAACAAATTTAATTGATTTTTCCTATATAGATGCATTATCATATTCAACCATTCCAGTTTTAGTGGATTATTACGAAAGCAATCCGGAAATGAAAAGTGTAAAACATTTATTGCTTGCTAAAAAGGAACTCCTTCAGCAGAAGAAACAAAAATGGCAGAGCTATAATATTGTGGAAGACCGTGCTAGAAAGTTGCTTGGAAAAATCGATTTTGATAAGAAAATTTCTGAAAATCAAAATGTAAAAAATAACAATTAGAGGAAGAATAATTATTTTTTTATGACCCGTATCTTTTTCGCTATCTCAAACGTTCTATATATAAACAGTAAAAGGAGGGATGTATTAATGAGGAGGGAAATACAAAATATAAACGATTTATATCAAAAACTTGATCATTATTGCAAGTACCTTTCGCTGGATAAATGGGAGCGAGAAGATTTAATCCAGGATGCCATTTTAAAAGCGCTGGAGAATTATAAAGAGAAAGATATTACGCCTGCTTTGCTTAAAAAAATTGCCAATAATCAATTGATTGATAAGATAAGAAAAAAGCAAGAAATGATTGGAATCAAAACAAACGAAACAGG
The DNA here is from genome assembly GCA_035556015.1 of Niallia sp. Classification (GTDB taxonomy): domain Bacteria; phylum Bacillota; class Bacilli; order Bacillales; family Cytobacillaceae; genus Niallia. Next base: position 2,497 of record DATMFU010000171.1, read on the forward strand.
AATAGAAAAAAACAGTTTAACCTCCATGATGCTGGCAGAATTACTAGCTGAAAAACTGACATTTAAACAAGGAATTGTTTATATGCTCGTAGAAGGATTTCAATTTCGCTTAAAAGAAGTTGGCGAATTGTTAAATATGACAGAAACTGCTGTGAAATCGATATTATTTCGGGCCAGAAATCAAGTGAAAAAAGAAAATACAATAGTGAAAGTTCCTTATGAAGAAAATAAGGAAATCATTCGAAGCATGTACTATGAAGTACTAAAGAAAGAAGATCCAGCTATTCTAATTAATTCTATCTATAAAGACATCATTTTAGTGAAAAAAGCGAAAAAATATTTGTCTCACCAAACAATGCTTATGGCAGCTTAAAAAAATTATCGGTACGGGAGGCTATAAAAATGAGTACAATTCCTTATGTAATTGAACAATCAGCAAATGGAGAAAGATCCTATGATATTTATTCTCGGCTTTTGAAGGATAGAATTATCATGCTTGGGGATGAAATCAATGACCAAGTAGCTAATAATATTGTGGCTCAATTGCTATTTCTCGCAGCAGAAGATCCGGAAAAAGATATTTCTTTATATATTAATAGTCCTGGTGGCTCAACTTCTGCTGGCTTTGCTATTTATGATACGATGCACTATATTAAACCAGACGTTCGGACAATTTGCACAGGCATGGCTGCATCCTTTGGGGCGTTACTGCTCCTTGCAGGTGCGAAAGGAAAAAGATATGCTTTACCGAATAGTGAAATTATGATACATCAGCCGCTTGGGGGAACGAGGGGACAGGCGACCGAAATTGAAATATCAGCGAAAAGGATATTAAAGTTGAAAGAACATATTAATCAAATTATTGCAGATAAAACTGGTCAAACTATTGAAAAAATTGCCAATGATACGGAAAGAGATTATTTTATGAGTGCAGGGGAAGCCAAAAATTATGGGATTGTGGATGAGATAATTACTGCAAAATAAATAAAAAATAAATAGTTAATCCCGAATGGTTAGAAACTATTCGGGATTTTTGTATGTACTGTATGAGTAAAATGTTTGTGGGAGAATAAATATCCTTTTTGTCTAGTTGGGGGACGAGTCCCCCAACTAGACAAAAAGGCCACCAAGCGAAAGCGCGGTAGCTGGAAAAAATTAAGTATTAAAAAAGAGAGCTTCCTTTTGTAAAGTAGAGTTTGACTAGAACACTACGAAAAGGAGAGGCTCTCATGAATCAATGTAACACAAAAATGCCATCATTAAAAGAATTGGAAAAAACTTTATTTCGAACACTACAAATGACCTTTCAAGAAATCCTTGTTCAAACATTAGAAAATTGGGATCTAGAGATTGCTCAGCAACGAGACAAAAGAAGATTTGCTTTACGAGATAAACGAGAAATACGAGTAGATACAGCGTTTGGAGCAGTGGAGCTGAAGCGTAATTATTATTTCGATCGTGTAACCAAAAAATATATTTGTCTGTTAGATCATTATTTACAGTTTCAAGGGAATAAAGGGTTTAGTCCACTATTAGAAGAATGGGGGCTAGAATTAGCGACAAATGGTTCCTCCTATCGAAAGGCGGTGGAAACGTTCGAACAATTTTTAGGCTATTCGGCGATGAGCCACGAAGCATTACGGCAACATCTTCTTCATACAAGCGTACTTCCCGCTAAGGAAAAACGTCCTTTTCAAAAGGTGTTGTTTGTCGAAGTAGATGGATTATATGTGAAGAGTCAAGAAAAGAAAAAGCGTGGATGGGAGTTGAAATTCGCCGCTGTACATGAGGGATGGAAAGAAAACGGAAAGCGAGTCAGGCTCCGAAATAAAAGGCATTTTCTCTATGAAGAAAAAGAACCCTTTTGGGAAGCTTTTGAAACATTCTTACAGAATCATTATGCGTATGATCCAACCCAAACCTTGCTTATTATTAATGGCGATGGAGCAGGCTGGATAACGGCATGTCGGGAGTATTTTCGGGAACGCGCCTTTTTCACCATGGACCGTTTTCATGTCGCTCGTTCGATGAAGCAACTAATGAAGAGCCATCCTCGATACCGCTACATGAAAAGAGCGTTAAAAAACTACCAGGTAGAAACATTACTTCTAGAGTTGAATAGCGCAGTAGGAACAATGGATACACCAGAAGAAGAAGAAAAACTAGCGCATTTCCTCGGCTTTTTAACGCATCATCAGGAAACCATAAAAGATTACCGTAGTTGGTTACAGGAGAAAGGCGTGGACACGACAGCGTATCGTCCAATGGGAAGTGCAGAAGCAATGATGAATCAATTAGCCAAACGATTAAAAAATGGAAGAGCATGGAGCAAAAAAGGCGTCATGAGCATGGCACGTTTGTGGATTGGGTTGAAGGATGATCTATCTATCCAAACGATATATGGAAAATGGGAAAAAGCCACGGAAAAATCAAAGAAAGAGCATCGACCGAAAAGAAAAATACCCACAAAATTAGTAACAGAAACCGTGCGTCAGAACATGCCATACTTAAATCAAGCGATTGGAAAACCCGTTCACTTTGCCTTACAGGGATTAAAAGGTTTTTAAAAAATGAGAGAATCAACAGTTGGAAGAACAAAACCAATTGGAAAGCGGATACAAACTTAGAGGTTTTACTTTATAAAAAAGGGAGCTAAAAAAACTCCCACAAAAACTTGACTCAATCCAATACAGTATAGATCGAGTTTTCTTATACAAATGTTTAGTAGGATAATATCTTATGCATT
>DATMFU010000172.1:0-2300 GCA_035556015.1 Niallia sp.
TATCTGATGTCTCTAATCTTGATAATAGAGATTTTATTTCCTTTATTTTTTTAGTTCTTTCTTCTAAATATTCTTCATAAGATTTCTTTCTTAATTCCACTTTAACGGCTCCTTGTAAATTATATGTTTTCCCATGCTGTAAAATAGAAGAAGCCACATTTTTTATCCATTAGCGATTTTATTATTATTCATTCACGGAATAGCTTTTTACGTCCAGATATTAAGTTGCTTTTTTCTGGCAGTATAGATGATTGTACTGTTGGATTCTTCTTTCTAACAATTTAAAAACGCCTACATAACTTTCTGCTTCGATAATTGTTAGGGTTTCTGCATGTTCAAGTATTTGTAAATGAACTAAATATAATAATGCTTCGGATAGACAGTTGATTGAAGTGAATCTAAGTGGTCTATATAAAGTTAATAATTTCCCATTGGAATATGCATTCTCTAGCAGTTCGTATAAATCTTTATAATTGTCTTCCTTGATCATTTTATGGACGACAGTTTTCTGCAGTTTCCCTACTTGTATAAGAAGATTTAATGCAAGGTCCAAGCACGTTTCCGCGTTGTACTCATTTGACTGATTATACATAAACATCTCCTTACCCTTTTGTATCGTTCTATTTAGTTCTTTTAACTTACATAAATATTCTAACCGTAAATTCCACCTTGAGGACGAATCTTTCGTAAGCGTTCACATATCAATCATTATCGTAATTTGTAATCCCCTTCTAAGACGAAACTGCATAAAAAAAAGACCCGTCATGACGAGTCTTTTTCTTCAATTATTCAATTTTAACTATGGATTCATTTACTTTACTTATGATATTTCGCATCGCTCGAAAAGAGACAGTACATTTCGCTCCATTTACTAATTTGACATACTTATCTTTTTTATTGATTTCAATAATATGCTGGAGGTTAATGACACAACTCTTATGACATCGAAAGAAGGTAGAATCTATTTCTTCGATGTCTTTTAGTTTGCCATAAAAATCATATACCCCATTCTTCTCATAAAGGCGTATTTTATGGAAATCCTCAGATGTTTCAAAGTAGTAAATATTTTCATAAGGGACATTCTTTATTAATTCCCCCATCTTAATTTGGAAAACATTAGTCGTCTTTGTCTGTCCCAATTTTTCGTATCTTTCAACTGCACTTTCAAATGCGCTAATGATCTCTTCTGAGAAATTTTCGTCAGAACTTTTGATAATATAATCTAAGGCAGCTAACTTGTATTTAAAAGTCAGTTTTAATGCTTCTGAATAATTCGTTACAAAAATAATACTAGCTAAGAGATCGTTCTTTCTTATTGCATCGGCAAGTTGAATCCCGTTACCTCCATCCCCCAATTCGATATCTAGGAAATAACAATCAGCTTTATTGTTTTCTAAATAACTTAACACCTGCTCAGCATCAGAAGCAACAAGGACTATTTCAACGCTAGGATGATTGATCATGGCATAATTTTTTATAATGGTATGGAGCAATTTTCGTTGCTGTGGATGATCTTCACATATGACAACTTTCATTGACTTCCCTCACTTTTTTCCATTTCAATAATTTGACTGAATACACCGTTATTTACATTCGTACGCAATACCACATTCGGGTAGGTATTAATAATGCTTCTAACCGTGCTAAGTCCTTTTCCACGATTATCTCCTTTTGTTGAGAATCCATCATTAAATATTTTATCGATTTTCACAGAATGATCATCCTCTATCGTGTTTTCGATAATAATCATAATGGAATTTGACCTACTTTTAAAAATGGCAATATCGATTTCTTTATCAGTATGATTTTGCATGTTTGCCTCTATTGCATTATCTAAGAAGATTCCTAGTATTCTAGCAATATCAATTATATTCATACTCAGTTCATCAATTACATCTGGAACTTCAATATTAACCGTTATACCCTCTTTTTCGGCTTGCAAGGTTTTGGTTAGAATTAAACCTTTTATGCCTGTAATTTGTAACTTCGATAAATTAGCCAAGCGCATATTTCTTTTGAGCGTATCTTCTTCTGCCGAGAAAATATGTTTTCTAAAATACTTTTTTAAGCCTTCAAAATCATTGATCTCTATATATCCCTGCATAGATGCTAAAATATTAGCGTGATCATGTCTGAACTTTTGCATATCATTATTGATTACTTCTAACGACCGCATATAATCTGTAAACTGAGCGGTTTCAATTTCAACTCTTCGAAAATGATTCTCCTTCTTAATATTAACGATTGTTAAATATAGAACAAAGAGCATAATCGTAAAATAAGTAATCTGTGTAATGATA
>DATMFU010000173.1:0-2749 GCA_035556015.1 Niallia sp.
AGCTGAGAAAAAAAATGAAACAGACGAAGAATTTGGATATTATGATTATGAAGAAAAATTTCTTCGGAAAATTATCGTGAATAAATATTTTAAGACCATCTATAGTGCTATTAAAAAAATGAAGTTTGTAGATATAAGTCAAATGTATATGAATATTTTCCATTCAGAAACTCCTGAAAGTATGAAGGAAGAGGAATGGCTTCTTTTAAAATCAAGTACTATTGAAAAAATGAAAGACCACATCATTACGTATGAAGACGCAACACCTTTTGTATATTTAAAAGATCGCATAGAGGGAAAAAAATCTACAACTGGGATACGTCATGTATTTATAGATGAAGCACAAGACTATTCCGATTTTCAAATGGAATACTTAAAGGAATTATTTCCTTATAGTAAAATGACGTTGCTCGGTGATATCAATCAAGCGATATATGCCCATAAACATAATGCATTAATTGGGGAAAATCCATCGGAAGAAGTGGAAAGAATTGTTTTAATGAAAAGCTACAGATCAACTAGCGAAATTGTTGAATTTACAAAAGATATGGCATTTAAAGGAGAAGAAATAGAACCCTTTAACCGTCATGGTCAATTACCGCTTTTATTGGATGTTAAAGATGAGCAGGCGAAAGAAAGAGATGTGCTGGAGAGAATAACATCTTGGAAAGAAAAAGGGTATAAAACCATTGCAATAATTTGTAAAACATATCAAGAAAGTGAAGAGGTATACCATAAACTTAAACAGAAATATCCAGTTAGACTTATTGATAAAGGAACCAATTCATATGAAAAGGGAGTTTCCATCATTCCAGCATATTTAGCAAAGGGAATTGAATTTGACGGCGTTATTTTATATAACAGTTCAAATTATCAATTAGAAATGGAAAAAGAATTGTTTTATACAGCTTGTACACGTGCAATGCATGAATTGTATTTGTATGTTGACAGTGGAAAATTAAATCCCTTTATCGAAAGCATTGGTAATGAAAAATATGAAAGACTGGAAGTCAAATAGTAGAAGTGACTTCTAATATAGGATTTAATGAAATAGGGAAGAGGATTTACTAAAAGCCTCTCCCTTTTTTACGGTAGAAGAAAATCACCAAGCTCTAGCTAATTCGTACCAATAATGACAGATGGTTTCAAGACCTTTATCATAATTTTCTAGATGAAAATGTTCATTCGGTGCATGAAAGTTTTCATTTGGTAAACCAAATCCCATTAATACAACTGGAAGGTTAAGTAATTGATTAAATATAGCTACAATAGGAACAGAGCCTCCACCACGAGTAAAAGATGTCGGTACCTTATATACTGTCTCATAAGCAGTGCTTGCAGCTTGAATAGCTTTATGATCAATTGGTGTAATAAATGGTTTTCCTTTATCAAACAACTCGATAGAAATATCTATACCTTTTGGTTTATGTTTAGTAAGATGTTTTTGTAGTAACTCAATAATTTCATCAGGATCCTGATTGGGCACTAATCGGCAAGTGATTTTTGCACTTGCTTCTGAAGGAATAACCGTCTTAACACCAGTACCTTGAAATCCTCCTTTTATACCATTCAATTCTAAAGTTGGTCTTGTCCATAATCTTTCTATTACAGAATATCCCTTTTCTCCAAACAAACTTTTGGAACCTGTTTGCGTAAGTAAACTTTCATCAGATATTTCTAATGCATTAAATGCTTTTTGTTCCTCGGCTGAAAGTGAAGCTACTTTATCATAGAAACCATCCACTGTAATAAAGCCATCCTTATCATGAAGTGTAGCTAGTAGTTCTACGAGAGCGGTAATAGGGTTTTGGATAGCACCACCGAATAAGCCTGAGTGTAGATCACTTTTTGGACCACTTACGGTAATTTCTAACCCGCATAATCCCCGAAGACCATAACAAATAGTTGGCTTTCCTTTGTCTATCATACTAGTATCGGAAACGACAAGAACATCTGCCTGCAAGAGTTCTTTGTTTTCTTCTACAAACTTAGGAAGGGTTGGACTTCCGATTTCTTCTTCTCCTTCTAAACAAAATTTAATGTTTACAGGGAGTGAACCAGTTGCTTGGAGAATTGCTTCCACAACCTTAATATGCATAAATACTTGTCCTTTATCATCACTAGCTCCTCTTGCATAAAGCTTATTATCCCTTATTTCGGGGGAAAATGGGGCACTTTCCCATAATTCAATCGGATCTACAGGTTGTACATCATAATGACCATACACTAAGGCAGTTGGTTTTCCTTCTGCATGTAGCCAATCTCCATATACTACTGGATGTCCATTTGTTTCATATACAGACACATTTTCTAGTCCCGCATTAGTTAAAGCCTTACTTAACCAGTTTGCTGTTTGGTTTATTTCTTTGTGATGTTCAGGTAAGGCACTAATACTTTCTAAAGCTAAAAATGAAAAGAGTTCTTCTAAATGATTATCTCGTTTCATTTGTAAATAGGAATGAATGTTTTCCATAATTCTTCCTCCTTAATAGTTTGATTTGTATGATAATTCTATTAATTTATAAATATTCCTACCAAAAATTGAAAAATAGATGGAAAGTTAATATGAAATATTGTAAAATTACACTAAAATAGTATAATGGTTATAAAATGATTCTCTTTGGAAAGGATGCTATTTATGCACAAGAATGTAGTATACATATTTCAATCCACTTTGAATACCTTACTGGAGAAAAAATACATCTCAGAACAGAACTTTAAGGATGTATCAGATGGCTTACAAAAGTTC
>DATMFU010000174.1:0-2020 GCA_035556015.1 Niallia sp.
CACTCCCGGTGTATATAATTGTGCAAATCTATCTAAAAACTTCTCCGTTTTTGTTTTCGATTCTTGCGCTTCTTCTACTAATTCAATAATTTTGGCAAAGGTAGTATCATCACCAACCTTTTCTGCAAGCATCTCCAGATAACCGCTATCTACCATCGTACCGCTATATAAGGTATCTCCAGTTTTTTTCGTTACAGGAATACTCTCTCCGGTAATTGCCGCTTCATTTAGCAATGCCTTTCCAGTGATCACTTTTCCATCCACAGGAACTTGCCCACCAGAGCGTAATATAACTCGGTCCCCTTTTATCACTTCTTCTACTGATACTTCCACTTGCCTTTTATCCCTTATTACCGTTGCCTTTTGTGGGGTCATATTTATTAAATACTTTAGACTTGATCGCGTTTTTTCCAATGTACGAACTTCCAGAAAAGCGCCAAATAGAAACAGAAAAGCAACAATAGATGCTTCTACATATTCCCCTATAAAAAGGGCTGCAATGACAGCAATGGTTACTAATAATTCAATACTAAATGCCTTCATTCGTAATGCAAGGAAAGCTTTCCTTGCAATTGGTATACTAGCAATGACAGCAGCCACTATTAGAAAGTAACCTTTTCCCGTCTCCTTCCCCAGCATTCCCGTTATCATCCCAACTAAAATTAGTGTCCCTGAAATTATCATGTAATGATTCTTATGTTTGTTCATCTTCTATCCACCTACTTTACAGCTAAGACAGAATAACCTATTTTACATAGGATATTTTTTATTTGTTGAGTCTCTAAAATATGGGAATCATATTCAACTTTTACTTTACTGGAGCTAAATAATACTTTTGCTGAAACAACTCCACTTGTTTTATGGAGAATCCCTTCCAATTTTTTAATACAAGATGGACATGTAAGTGGCTCTAATTGAAAAACAGCTTTAGACATTTTCTTTTCCTCCTTCTTTTTACACCTTTATTGTAAAGAGAAAGGAGTTTTTTTTACTTGATATACATCAAGTTTTATAAAAAACTTTTTCTAAAAGCTGTGCCCATTATTAAAAGAGGAAATAATAATAATCGCTGAGGATTTATCAATGAAAGTAGGAGAATTACTTATACGAACTCTCCTATAAATTCCCCCATTAGCGAATGAGGATTCAACTGTGGAATACAAAAATAAACTTCTAAAAATAGCTCTCCTATCATCTAGTGACGAGGTGCGAAGACCATAATCATTACCCCCACTAAACAAACCCCTGCACCTATCCAGTCATAAATATCTGGTGTTTTTCGATCTATTCCCCATCCCCACAAAACAGACAGAACGATAAAAATGCCGCCATAAGCAGCATACACTCTTCCAAATGACATAAACGATTGAAAGGTCGCAATAATCCCATATGATACGAGCAATATTCCTCCAAAAATCCCCCAATAATAAGACTTTCCCTCTCGCAGCCATTGCCAGATGAGATAGCCTCCACCAATTTCAGCTAAACCAGCTAATATAAAAATAAGAATTGTCATCACGAACCACCCTAATATCTAGTCTTTCATTCATTATACCAATATTAGGCTGACTATTTGCATCTATCTCTTGTGCTTTTTTCTATCATCTTTACCGAAAATTGATGAAAGAGCATTAGCATCACATAAAGAACAGGGTAGGTGAAAACTGAATAAATTTGCTTCCAGCCATTCAAATAAAAAGTACCACTCCATATAAAGATGGTTTCATACACCATCGCAATGACTCCCCAGATGAAGACATAGATTATCTTTGTTTTCATTCCTTCTTTATACGGAAAATAGTTTAAAAATATGACATTAACCGCTGGGTAGATTCCCAAAATATAGATGAAACTCTCCCAATCTGCCCCTTTTCTAAAATATCCATATAAGTCATATTTCAAATCGAGATAGGTATCTGTTATTAGCTGAAGGAATATCGCAAACAATGTTGTTGTCAACATTTCAATAGGCGTCAAACGTTTAGGAATAAAAAAAGCAATCCCATTAAATAAGATTACA
>DATMFU010000175.1:0-51364 GCA_035556015.1 Niallia sp.
TAGCCCATCACGACGTACTAACAGGACTATATAATCGTACTTATTTTGAAGAAGAAGTAAAACGGAAGTTGGCACAGTCCAGAAAAAAAGAGGCTGCATTAATGATATGTGATTTAAACTTTTTTAAAGAAATCAATGATGTATACGGTCATTTAACAGGAGATAATGTGCTAATTTTCACAGCAAATTGCTTGCGTGAAAATTTACCAAATCCTCACATATTAGCACGTTTAGGTGGCGATGAATTTATTATGTTTTTTGAGCAAATTGAATCAAAGGAGAAGTTTATAAAGGAAATAAATGAGGTACGATATGTATTCCAGGAGAACTTGTATAAGCGAGACGGAATCGAAATTGAAGTTGTACCAAGTATTGGCATTGCCTTTGTTGAAGAAGATGGTATAGATTATGAACATCTCTATCATACTTGCGATACGCATATGTATAAGGATAAAAAGAATATAAAAGAACAGTATTTGATGAAAGAAATGTAAATGAATAAAAAATCCTATGTTGAGTGAAACACTACCACTAGATTATCTACTAATTTAAAAGAGGATTAAAAACGATCATTTTACATTGGGAGGAAAAGTTATTCTTACTCCTATTATAAGTAAAACAAAGTTACATAGTTTATTTAACCTTTTTAAGAAAATAAGCCCAATATTCTGTTTTATTCTAAGCAGAATGTTGGGCTTTGGGTAATATTTTTTGTATTAATTGTTTGAGTTTTTTATAGGAGGAGATAATTAAGTAGAATAGAACTTTTAATATAATAAGCCTATCTTTAAGGAGGTTCTAATGCAAAAGATAGTTCCACATTTATGGTATGACAATGAGGCAAAAGAAGCAGCATCTTTTTATGTAAGTTTGTTTGATGATTCGAAAATATTGAATGTCAACGTATTTGAAAATAATCCATCTGGAGATTCAGAATTAGTTAGTTTCGAATTGGCTGGGCAGCAATTTCAAGCTATTAGTGCAGGACCATACTTCAAGCTTAATTCCTCTATTTCTTTGATGGTAGCATGTGAGTCTGTAGAAGAAGTAAATGTCAAATGGAAGGCTTTATCAGAAGGCGGTACGGAATTAATGCCCTTAGGTGAATATCCTTTTAATAAGTATTATGGATGGATACAAGATCGATATGGGTTATCCTGGCAGCTGATGCTTATAGAGAATAACCAGACAGCTCAAAAGATTACACCCAACTTACTTTTCTCAGGTGATTCGTGTGGGAAGACGGAGGAAGCAATAGTGTTCTACACAGAGAAATTTGCTGACTCTGGAATAGAGTTTATCAGTAAGTATGGGCAGGGTGAAGCGGAGACATCAAAAGCAAAGATAAATTATGCTGCTTTTAAGCTTGATGGCATAAATTTTGCGGCAATGGACAATGGAATGGATGTTGATTTCAATTTTAATGAGGCATTTTCCTTCATTGTAAACTGTAAAGATCAGAATGAGATTGATTACTTCTGGGATAGACTTTCAAGCGTACCTGAAGCAGAACAATGCGGATGGGTGAAGGATAAATATGGAGTCTCATGGCAGATAGTCCCGGATAATATAGATGAGTTTATGAGTAATGGTTCAAAAGATGAAATCCAAAAAGTTCAACAAGCGCTTTTAAAAATGAAAAAAATAGATATCAATGCTTTGGACAAGGCTCGTTTTGAAAATGGATAAAGGTCCATTTTAATGCCCAACTTATATATCATCTCAGTAAGGAATTAAGACTTTGATGAGTACACAAGTTATAAGGTATAAGTTAATGTGATAAGCCGTATCACAAGTAATCAAGTTTTATAGAAATAGGAACAAAAAAGAGGTATCTCAATCGATAATGAGACACCTCTTTATTTGTCATGAAATACATACTTATCCTTAAATAAGGTTTTTCAAATTAGTAAATCATTTTGACTTCAACGTATAACTTCATTGCACTCTTCCATTTGGCTTCGAAAAACACCATTTCGTCCATTGCTTTTAGCTTTGTAAAGAGCATTATCGCAAGTTGTATAAAGCATTTCTAATTTAGTAGATGGATTTGGAGTGATAGTGATAATGCCAATACTAATTGTATATGTCACCTGTAGATTGAAACTACTATCACTATTTAGCGATTGTTTTATTCGCTCCATCATCTTATTCGATTCGGCTACATCTTTCTCCGGCATCAAGATTCCAAATTCATCTCCACCATAACGACCAAACAAGTCATCTTCGTCTAACTGTTGCTTAATCTTCAAAGTAAGGTCTTGAAGCACTAGGTCCCCCATATGATGCCCAAAAGTATCGTTAATTTCTTTAAAATTATCAATATCAAAGAGGATATAGGATAGGGGTTGTTCCTTTTTAGCATAATGGCTGAGATATTGTTTCGCATTATCTGTAAAGGTTCTACGATTTAGTGTGCCTGTTAAATCATCATAACTAGCAAAATGAATTAACGCTTGATCTACCTTTTCTTTCTTTAACAGGATAAATCCTATACTTCCTAGGTTCGTAAAAATAAAAATAGATAGTAAGGAAATCAGTTGATAGGATCCTGGAGTATAATAACTTGTCGAAAAGGTAGATGAAGTTAGTGAAACGATACCCCTGAATAAAAAGGCAACTACGGCAAGAAGGTACATAATGCCGATGATTCTCATAAGTGGAGTGAGAGCTTTTCCAAAAACTATTCGATAAGCCTGTAAATAAATGGCTGCAGTAACAAAGGAAAAATATGCAATTCGGACGTTCTCTTTGTTATAAAAAATGAGTATAAGTTGAAATCCAATAATACTGAGTAGAGTCAAAACAAAAAATATCCTCTTTTTCTTTGCATGTAACTCATCTTTTAAGTTTAATAGTGCAATTATTTCTAAAGTATACGAGATAAATAGTAGTGAGTTAGCAAAAGAAATGGATAGAAAATCAAAATTTCCACCACGAAAGACCATACAAAACCATGCTATAGTCTGTGTGCATTTTGCTAAGAAAAAAGTATTAGCCGTTAATTTCTTTATATGTTTATATTCATAAGCAATAATAAGGAATAAAGTAAATAAATAGCCTATGCCGAGTAATAGAATGATTACTCTTGTATCTAAAGGTAAATTCATTATAACACCTGTTATGAGTAAGTTTTACTGATTATATCATAAGTAGGGGGCTATTTATACTATATATACTCCTGCTTTAGGAGTTTTACGTAGCGCCAATATACCATAAGATTATTATCAATATTCTAACTAATCAAAATCTGTTTAATAAAGGCACATAATAGAAAAGGGTAATTTAAAATGTTAAAGTAAGGAAAGAGTATGTAATGATATAATAAGCAATAAAACTTGGAGGCAAACATGTTATCATTTGAAGAAAAACTAAAAGTTATCGAGTCCTTTCCACAATTGGAAAGAAAAGATGTTTCATTAAAACGCGTCAATTTTCATTTTGTGGAAAGTGGAAGTGACAAAAAGAATGTAGTATATCACTTACACCCAAATGGAAATGGGTTTGTATATGCAGAAAAACTAAAAGAGTACGATACAGACCATAAAGGGTTGGTGAATATTCGAGATTTTTCAAAGGAAGAACTAAGAGAAATTATTGAGAAGTCCATCCAATCATTAACACCTAATACAGTAGAAGAAGAGACAGTTGTTAGTGAATCAGTGGAAGAAGAGGAATGGATGGATTCTGAAAATAATAAGCTTCTACTTCTTCAAGAAGAGGGATTTTGGAATATATATGCTGGGGTAAATTTAGAAAATAGTTTTTCGAGCTATGAAGAAGCATGTGAATACTTAAAAGAAGAAGGATTTAAAAGATCTTAATTATCTATTCGTTCCTTTCTAAAAGAAAGTGGGCTTTAAAGTAAATATATTTATAAGTAGAAAACAAGATAGCCATACTCATTATTAAGAGTATGGCATTTTATTTTATGAAAAAAATGGAATACTGCAAGGCTTATCCAAGAAAAAGGAGGAAAAGAACCTGAGAAAAAGTAGTTTAGTGCCACAAACTTATTTATATATATTCAACTATCCGGAAGAGGAAGAGGATTTATGTAAACTTGAAGTTCATTCGATGTTTCGCTCAAACTTACCTACATTTGTATTAGAGAGTAGCATTAATAGAGACCCAAGTAGGAGTCCTTTTATAAAAGAGAAAATAGATGTTTTATTTACCGGTGATACATTGGAAGACTTACTAAAAAATATACGGAAAATGCCTTCAGTGAATGGTACATATAAGGTAATCGGAATTAATTATCGAGATATAAATCATCTAGATAAAATGGGATTTCAAGAACGAAAAGAGATTGCTAGACAAATTGGATGTTTGATTCCAGGTGAGGCAAATCTTCAACATCCTGAAGTAGTATTTGCAGTTACCAAGGTAAAAGGTAAGTGGTTTTTTGGGTACCATTCGGAAAATCAAGGCTTATGGTTAAAACATCAACAAAAGCCTCATAACTACTCAACTGCATTACCTACACGAGTGGCAAGAGCACTCGTGAATATTGCAGTTCCAGAATTAACAGGAATTAAAGTAATTGATCCATGCTGTGGTATCGGTACTGTATTAGTGGAGGCCCTATCTATGGGAATAGATATTACAGGTAGTGATTACAATCCTTTAGTAATGAAAGGAATTCGAGAAAATCTCAAGCATTTTGGATTATCTGGGTCTGTATTCTTAAGAGATATTAGAGACATAGAAGAAATGTATGATGTAGCAATTGTAGACATGCCCTATAACCTTTGTTCCGTTGTTTCAGAACAGGAAAAAACTGAAATGCTTCAGTGTGCGCGTCGCTTTGCTAAAAAAATGGTCATTGTAACGACAGAAAATATAGATGGAATACTTAATAAAGTGGGCTTCGAAATTGTAAATCGATGTGATGTTCCAAAGGGAAATTTTATACGCCAGATCCTTGTTTGTAATTAATACATGGGCATCGAGGTATGGACTAACTTTTTATAATTGGTCTTTGTTCATCGAAAAGCAGATTTTTAGAAATAAATTAGTAGATTCTTTACTAGGATATCAAATATAAAAATAATTTCATAATAAAAGGAATTTACAGTTGAGACACCAATTCCTTAATGGAAATTTTAGGAGCACATCCTGTTATGTTATGTGAAACCCTTGAATTGGTGTCTTTAGTAACTATTTAATGAATAAATTCCTTGATTGGGTTGTGGTAACCACGTGGTGGTACTTTATCGACATTTTTGCCGATGGTAATCATCATAACTGATTCAAAATTGTAGATTTACCTTCTTTTTTTAAATCCGCCCCTTTATTCGAAGCAATCTCCCTAACTAAAATAGTTTAATAGGAACATATTTACATCAAATTAGTAATTACTTAATGATTTTTAATATTCTTATAATATTAAATCTACGATTAACCCTTAAACTTAAATAGAATTCCAAATTAACTATTATTTAGGGGGAGATTTCACTAATGGGGAACAAGAAAAAATGGTTATCCTATGCACTTGCCGGAGCAGTTACTCTATCATCGCTTACTGTTATGCAATTCAATTCTAAGGTTGAAGCATCAAAACAAAAGAAAAAGTCACCAACTAATGTCATTATGTTAATTATGGATGGTTCTAGTAACAACACTGTATCTTTAGCTCGTTGGTACAAAGGAAATAGTTTAGCAATGGATGAAATTTTGACAGGTGCTGTTAAAACCTACTCAGCAGAATCGGCTATTACAGACTCTGCTCCAGCTGGAACTGCATTAGCAACTGGTCATAAATCAAATAGTGGTTATGTAGGTGTGCTACCCTCTAAAGTTGACATGCCTGGAGTTGAAGAAAATCCAACTAATGCATTTACGCCAGTTGCAAATGTCCTAGAAGGAGCCAAACAACTTGGTAAAGCAACTGGTATCGTTGCTACTTCTGAAATTCAACATGCTACACCAGCAGGTTTCTCTTCTCACGTAACGTCCCGTAGTAACTATGATGATATAGGAGAACAACAAGTATATCAAAATATAGATGTAATTCTTGGTGGAGGATATGATTACTTAAAATCGGCAAATCGTAAAGATGGAGAGGATCTTGTTAGCATTATTAAAAATAAGGGATTTGACCTTGTAAAAACTCGGGATAAGTTATTAAAATCTAATTCCAATAAAATTTATGGAAGTTTTGCAAGTAGTTCTTTAGCTTATGATTTTGATCGGTCTAAAATTAAGGTAGAAGAACCTACATTAGCAGAAATGACTTCAAAAGCAATAAAAACTTTAAGCAAAGATAAAGATGGCTTCTTCTTGATGGTTGAAGGTAGTAAAGTAGACTGGGCAGCTCATGCAAATGATCCAATTGGAATGATTACTGATGTTTTAGCCTTCGATGATGCAGTTAATGAAGCATTAAAATTTGCTAAAAAGGATAAAAATACGATGGTTATTGCCATAACAGACCATGGAAATAGTGGAATTACAATCGGTAATGACAATACAACTTCAACATATGATAAAATCAATATTTCTAATTACATTAGTCCTTTAAAGAAAGCAAAAATGACTGTTGAAGGGGCACTTAGCCAGTTAAAATCAAATCGTTCTAACTTAGTAGAAGTAGCAAAATTATATGGACTAGATAGTTTAACTGCGGAGGAAAATGCTACTCTTAATTCCACTGCAACGAATAAACTCTCTAGTGCATTCGTAAAACTTTTATCCGAACGTGCTGATTTAGGTTTTACAACGGGTGGACATACTGGTGATGATGTTTTCTTATATTCCTACGGGCCAAATCAAATTACTGGGCTTGTTGATAATACGGATTTGGCGAAAGAAATGGCTAGCTTCATGGGGATTAAATTAGATAATTTAACTAAAGATCTTTATAGGAATGCAGAAGTGGCTCTGAAAGCAAAAGGCTATACGACGTCAATAGATCTTTCCGATAAGGAAAATGCCGTTCTTTTAGTAAAGGGAGGGACATCTACTTATGAAATTCCTGAAAATAAAAATATAATTATTCGTAAAACTAAGAATAAAAAAGGGAAAGTGACATCAAGTGAAAGCCAGACTAATACAATTAGCGTGTACAATGGTACGAACTTCTATATTTCAAAAGAAATGATAAAACTTATTAAATAAAATCTATTTAAAAATATATGTCTAGTAGTAACAAATAAAGGGTAGCTACTCTATTAAACTAGTGTCAGGAACATAAAGATTCCTGACACTTTTTGTTTTATCAAAGGCAAATAGGGTATATGACTTCCATAAGCAAGTTATTTAGTTAAGAAAAATTGTGGAAATAAATGAGAGGGAAAAGGATGGATAGTTAATATGTTATCGAAAAAAAAGTTAATACTGTTAATCAGTTTAATCGCGGTCTACCTTTTATCTGCTTGTGCTGAAAAGGAGAAGCTTCCCGATGGATCTGAGTTGATAAATAAAAATCAATTTATTTTTGCGGCTTCTGGAGAGTTTAAGCCATTTAGTTATATAAATGATGATTTAACTATGTCAGGGTTTGATATTGAAGTTGGGGAAGCTATTGCAAAAGAATTAGGACTTGAACCAGTTCAGAAGCGGATTAAATTTAAAGGGATTGTAGAAGGGGTAAAAACAGGTCGTGCTGATGTAGCTGTTGCTAGTCATACAATTAATCCGCAGCGAAGTAAACATGTATCCTTTAGTACACCTTACTACTATTCTGGACCACAAATATTTACTAGACCAGATAGTAAAATTAAGACAGTTAAAGATTTAAAAGGAAAAGAAGTAGCAGTAGCAAAAGGTTCTACATATGCGGATACTGCTTCTAAATATACCGATAAGATAAAAACATATGACAGTGATATTACCGCATTACAAGCGTTAAGCAGCGGTCGTCATGATGCAGTAATTACCGATTTTGTTACAGGGAAAAGTGCTGCACAAGAAGGATTTAAGATTAAAGGAAAGCAGCTAATTGAGCGCAGTGAACAAGCGATTGTGTTGCCCCAAGATAATCCAAAACTATTAAAGCGAGTAAATGAATCGCTGGAAAAGCTTCGAGAAGATGGAACACTATCTCGTATTAGTAACAAATATTTTGGTGAGGACATTACCAGTAAACCAGAATAAATCAATATTAAGAAAAGAAAGGAAGTATTAAATTGCCAAGTTTTTCGCACTTTTTTCAAATATTAACGGAAACAAAAGGGGTATTTTTAAAGGCAATGCTTTTAACATTGGAGCTGACTGCTGTTTCTATCTTACTAGGAATAGTCATCGGACTTGTCTTTGCCTTATTAAAAATTTCTAAAGTAAAGGTATTAGAAGTTATTTCAGATGCATATGTATATCTAGTTCGTGGAACACCGCTGATTGTTCAAATATTTATTCTGTACTTTGGTATTAGTGGAATTTTCCTACTTCCTGATTTTTGGGCTGCTTCACTAGCCTTAGCGTTACATAATGGAGCATATATCTCCGAAATTCTCCGAGGATCTATTCAGTCAGTCGACAATGGTCAACTTGAAGCAGGACGTTCTTTGGGAATGACAAAGGTACTAACATTAAGAAGAATCATCCTTCCTCAGGCATTCCGACGAGCACTTCCACCTTTAGGTAATCAATTTATCATAAGTTTAAAAGACTCTTCATTAGCTGCATTTATTTCTATGAATGAGTTGTTCAATGTTGCGACAACACTAGGATCGAATAATTTTGATGAAATGACTTATTTACTTATTGTAGCAGTCTACTATTTATTACTAGTGGCACTATTAACATTTGTAGTGAACCGATTTGAACAGAAATTAGCAGTAAGTGACAGATAGGGAGCGGAAAAAATGGATAAGAAAGAAATGATTAAAATAAACGATCTGAATAAGTCATTTGGAGACTTACATGTATTAAAGGATATCAATATGAAAGTTTTTGAGAGTGATGTTGTTTGTTTAATCGGATCAAGTGGATCAGGAAAGAGTACCCTTCTTCGCTGTTTGAATTTTTTAGAAAAGAAGGATAATGGTACGATTATTATCGAAGGAAAAGAAGTCGATCCACGTAAGGACAACCTTAATAAGATTAGAGAAAAGGTAGGAATGGTATTTCAAAACTTTAACCTTTTCCCCCATAAAACGGTGTTGGAAAATATTATTGAGGCGCCTATGATGGTAAAGGGTATGAAAAAAGAGAAGGCTATTTCCAAAGCAAAACAATTACTGATTAAAGTAGGTTTAGAGGATAAGGCTGATGTTTATCCTAGTAAACTATCAGGTGGACAAAAACAGCGTGTTGCAATTGCTAGGGCGCTAGCGATGGAACCTGATATTATGCTGTTTGATGAACCAACTTCTGCACTTGATCCTGAACTTGTTGGAGAAGTTTTAACAACCATGAAAGATTTAGCAGAAGAGGGAATGACAATGGTCGTTGTAACACATGAAATGGGATTTGCTAAAGAGGTTGCAGATTGGATTGTGTATATGCACGATGGAAAAATTGTTGAACGCGGTACACCAGAGCAATTTTTCAACCATCCAACAGAAGAAAGAACAAGAGAATTCTTAAAAGCTACAATGCTCAAATAAATAGAAGAGGTCCTGTCTAACTGTTTAGACAGGGCCTTTCTCTATTTATAATCTAAAAACTCTACCATTTAAGAAGGATTTATCATTCCATCGTTTAATAGATTTACTTAAATCTTAATAAACATTTACATGAAAATTACGCTTACTACATTTTTAGAAAATAAAAGGTTTTTATAATTAACTTTGTAATAAATGATAGGGACTAACAATATACATACTATCAGTTATTACCTTTTTAACATTTTCCAACAAGGAAGGGATGAAATTAAACATGGGACAAGGTATGAAAAAGTTATTTGTACTAATAGGGGTTTTGGTTGCAGTTGTTCTTTCTGCATGTAGTAATGAAGGCGCTTCCAATGAATCAGGAGATAAAGACACAAAGGCGTCAGACTCTGGAAACAATTTAGTAGTTTATACAAACTCTAATAGTGATGGACGTGCTGAATGGTTGGAAGAAGAAGCAAAAAAAGCAGGATTTGATGTTGAAATCGTTGGTGCTGGTGGAGGCGATATAACAAATCGTTTGATATCTGAGAAGGCAAATCCAGCTGCTGATGTTGTTTTTGGTCTTAATCATATGTTTTTTGAACAATTAAAAGCAGAAGATATTATATCTGCTTATACTCCAGTATGGGCTAATGAAATAGAGGAAGGAATTAATGATTCGGAAGGCTATTACCATGGTTTAGTAAAACAAGCTCTCATTCTATCCTACAATCCAGAGTTTGTCGAAGCAAAGGATGCTCCTGAAAGCTATCTCGACTTAGCTAATAATAAAGACTTTAAAGGAATTTATCAAGCACGAGACGATTTAGGTTCTGCAACAGCAAAAGTAATTGTTGCTAGTATTCTATCACAATATAAAGATACTGCAGGAGAACTAGGTATTTCTGATAAAGGTTGGAAAGCAATTGATAGTTATTATAAAAATGGAGTTCAAATCCCAGAAGGTGAAGATTATTTCTCTATATTTGCATCAGGGAAAGCACCAATTGGCACCATGATATCTGGTGAATTAGGAGCAAAAACGAAGCAATATGGAACAGAGCCAGTTTTTATTCATCCTGAAGCTGGAACTCCATTAGTTGTAGAGAGTATTGCTGTTGTAAAGGGAACAAAAAAGGAGAAGCTAGCTCAAGAGTTTATTGATTGGTATGGTTCAGCTGAAGTACAAGGGGCTTTTGCAGCTGACTTCAATGCAATGCCTGCAAATATAGAAGCTCAAAATCAAGTTACTGACTTCCAAAAAGAAGTATTTTCTAATGTTAAAGCTCAAGATATTGATTGGGCGTTTGTTACAGAAAATATTGATGCTTGGGTAGAAAAGCTAGAATTAGAAATCTTCTAAACCATCCATCTGAAATTCCAAAAATTTATTAAAAATAGTAGGGTTAAAAATGATAGAGTATTTTCATTATTTTAACCCTTCTTTAAATAAGGAAAGAAGGAGAGTCTATGATTACATTTGAAAATATATCCGTTAAATATGAAGATTTTATCGCCGTAAATAACTTGAATTTTAAAGTGAAAGAAGGAGAATTTTTTACATTTTTAGGTCCATCAGGTTGTGGGAAAACAACAACTTTGCGTACATTAGTGGGACTAACACATCCATCTTCAGGAAAAATTTACTTGAATGATAAAGACATTACAAACATTCCAACAGAAAAACGCGGTATTAAAATGGTTTTTCAAAGTTATGCACTTTTTCCTACTATGACTGTATATGAAAATATTGCTTTTGGTCCAAAGGTAAATAAAATAGACAAAAAAACAATTAAACAAAAGGTATATGAGATTGCTGAAAAGGTAGATCTTAGTGTGGAACAATTAAATAAAAAAGTCTCTGAATTATCTGGTGGCCAGCAGCAACGTGTTTCAATTGCTCGTGCACTTGTTAATCAGCCAAATATTTTAGTATTAGACGAGCCACTGTCTAACCTAGATGCTAAATTACGTGTGCAGCTTCGTAATGAATTAAAAAGATTGCAAAAGAATTTTGGGATTACAACTATTTATGTAACTCATGATCAAGAGGAAGCATTAACTTTGTCTGATCGAATTGCAGTTTTTAATAATGGTGAAATTGAACAAATTGGTACGCCTGAAGAAGTTTATGAGTATTCTTCCTCTAAATTTGTATGTAATTTCATAGGGGAAAGCAATGAAATTACATCATTAGTAACCAAGTATTCTGAGCGCTTCAATATACAAAATGTAAAAGCTAATCAAACCTTTTATACACGTATTGAAAAGGTAAAAGTATTTCCGTTGGATTATTCCTATTCTTTGGCAACAGATGAGTTAGTATTTGAAGGTGATGTAATCGATTCAGAGTATTACGGTATTTATACGAAGTATTCAATTAAAGTAGAAGATACTCTCATTCGCGCCATTATAAAGGAAAAACTCCCGATAGATACACTGAATAATCAAAGGATTAAAATCGTCTTGAATAAAAAGCATGTTTTACAATATGAATAGGAGAGGAGCTAGAAATGGATACTTCTAAAAAAAGTTGGTATAAAATGAATCCAGTTATAATCATTTTATCCCTCTTTATTACATGGTTTATTTTTGCCTTCTTAGTTCTTCCTAATATTAATATCATTTATGATACCTTTTTTGGTTCAGGGGTATTTTCACTTGAACCGATTCAAAAACTCCTAAATTCTGAACGTGCTGTAAGGAGTATGTTAAATAGTATTCTATTGGCGGTAATATTAACTATTACGGTCAATATTGTAGGAATTTCTCTAGTGTTGCTGACTAATTACTTTGATATTAAAGGTTCTGGTATTTTAAAGATAAGTTACTTTTCAACTTTAGTGTATAGTGGGGTAGCCCTAAATTTAGGATATAAGCTTGTTTATGGTGAAAACAGTCCTCTAACGAAAGGTTTAATGCAAATAAATTCGAATTTAGATGAAAGTTGGTTTACTGGGTTATTTGCTGTGGCCTTTGTAATGACGTTTGCTTGTACATCTAATCATATGCTATTTCTGTCAAGTGCTATGAGAAACGTAGATTATCAAACAATTGAAGCAGCAAGAAATTTAGGAGCATCTCAACTAACCATACTTAAAAATGTGGTGTTTCCTACATTAAAACCCACCCTTTTTGCCTTAACTATTTTGATTTTTTTAACAGGATTGAGTGCCACTTCTGCTCCATTAGTATTTGGAGGAAGGGAATTTGAAACCATCACTCCAATGATTCTAACGTTCGCCAAAAGCAGTAGCTCAAAAGGATTGGCTACAGTGTTGGCACTAATATTAGGTATTGTAACAATTATTGTTTTATCCTTTATGTTACGTTCTGAGAGAAAAGGCAATTATATGTCTATCTCTAAAACAAAAACAAATATAGTGAAACAGAAGATTAATAATAAACTAGGAAACGTGCTAGTACATATTGCTGCTTATGTATTGTTTATTATTTATTCTTTGCCTGTACTGGCAATCATCATTTATTCTTTTACAGATTCTTTAGCTATTTCATCAGGTTCCATTACATTAAATAGTTTTACCTTCACAAATTACCAGAATGTCTTTTCAAGTATAGAGGCAATAAGTCCTTATATTATCTCCATTAGTTATGGATTTGCTGGTGCTTCCTTAGTTGTAGCATTCTGTTTATTATGCGCTTACTTGATGAAGAAATATAATAATGGATTAACTAAGACTCTAGATTATGCTTTAATGATTCCGTGGTTCCTACCTTCCACATTAATTGCTGTAGGATTAACAGTCACGTTTAATACTAGTCAATGGATTGTGTTAAATAAGGTTTTCACTGGTACCTTTTGGTTACTGTTGATTGGGTATGTAATTGTTCATATACCTTTCACCTTGCGTATTTCAAAATCTACATTCTTTGGTATTAGTCAAGAAATAGAAGAAGCAGCGAAAAATTTAGGAGCAAGTGCTTTCTATACTTTTATTAAAGTCCTATTACCGATAATTTTGCCTTCTGTTTTAGGTGTGTTTTCCTTAAACTTTATTGGCATTTTACCGGATTATGATTTAACCGTTTTCTTATACCATCCATTATATGAGCCATTAGGTATCACTATCATGAATGCTACCAAAAATTCTGTTGCATCTGACACGAAAGCATTAAATTTAGTGTATACGGTTATTTTGATGATACTTAATACCATTATTTTAACAGCCGTGTATGGAAACTTACGATTAAAGAGAAGAAAGGGTGGGAAACTTGGATCAGCTAAAAATAGCAACTTATAACATCCGAATGGAAACACCTGCTGATGGAGAAGACTGTTGGAACAATCGTAAAGATAATATTGTTAAAATTATTCAAACGTATGACTTTGATATCATGGGTTTACAAGAAGTAAAAGAAAACCAATTAAAGGATTTAAAAAAAATGCCGGAATACACATATTTTGGATTAGGTAGATCTAATGATAACAGTAACGAATATAATCCCATTTTTTATAAGAAGGATAAGTTAAACTTACTAGAATTCGATACATTTTGGTTATCGAAGACACAGATAAATGGAAAAAAAGAGGATAGATGGAATGCTGATTACCCTAGAATTTGTACTTGGGGTCGATTTCAAGTAAAACAATCAGGAAAAGAATTTTATGTATTTAATACTCATTTTGATCATCGTAGTGAAGAGGCTCGTTATCAATCTGCAAAACTATTATCCCAAAAAATATCTACTCTAGAGTTTGAAACTCCTGTGTTTCTTTTAGGGGATTTTAATGGTGAAACAAATGAACGATTTTATCAAATACTATCTCATGAATGGCGAAACGTCGTAGAAGAATCTCCTTACCACGTTGGTCCCAAAAAAACTTGTACAGGAGTTGGCTTTAATCATGAGCTGAAATGGGATGAGTATGATTGGATCGACTATATTTTTGTAAATAATCATTCCATCATTAATAAAACAATAATTATAACAGACCAATTTTATGGGCGTTATCCTTCTGACCATTTTGCTGTTTGTTTAGAAGCTACTTTAGGATAAGCACTATAATATAAT
The DNA here is from genome assembly GCA_035556015.1 of Niallia sp. Taxonomy (GTDB): domain Bacteria; phylum Bacillota; class Bacilli; order Bacillales; family Cytobacillaceae; genus Niallia. Next base: position 14,577 of record DATMFU010000175.1, read on the forward strand.
AAAACCAACTCATTAATTTTTATAATGAGTTGGTTTCTTCTATTAAAGCAAATGATATCTATTAAACTACTTTTAAATATCCTCTACAACTATATAAGTAGCTTTAATTGGTCCATGAACCCCTACAACTAAAATCATTTCAATATCTGCTGAGTTACTTGGCCCTGTGATAAAGTTAATACAAGAGGCAACTTGTTCCCCATTTTTAACTTTTTCATTAATAATACGGGCCGCTTGGGTCATACGAGGAACGATGCTGCTTTTTGGAATAATAATAATAGATGTTGATGGCAAGAAGCTAACAGTTCTCCCTTTATCTTTGCTACTGAAGAGTACTGCTGTTCCAGATTCAGCAAGTGTAATATCACTAATGGTAATCCCTACATTGGCCACCTTGGCTTTATTAATATTTTCTTCTCCTTTGGTGTGATCCCAAATATGAAGATCATGCCCCTGTTGTGGCCAATCTTCTTTTATTAATGTATCAAGGCCAAATTGAGAAAAACGTTCATCTTTCCATGTAACGATGGGACCACCACCATATTGTTCTACCACTTCTTTTAAGGATTCAGATAATTTGAAAGTAGAAGTTAAGACAAAATTTGTATGGATATTTTTACATTGTTCTCGTAATACGTCTACAAGATCATCTTGTGTAGCTTCTTTTAAAACTTCATCTTGAGGATGAAACTTCCAAACAGGTCTTTCCATTTCCGTTTTTTGTTTACGTCCTAGTTGGCTGGAGATTTTTCCTAAAAAAGCCTCACGATTTTGTATAGTACCTGTCATGAATGATCTCCACCTTTCTTATGTTCTTTAAACCAATCACGGAATCTCTCTTTATTTGGTGCTGGAAAGTCCCTTGATTCAGTCCACGCCTTCAAAGGTCCTGGTCCTTTTGAAATTTTACCATCCTTTGTAAATGGAGACATAGCAGGTGCTGCTAGTTTTGAGCCAATTTTATAAAGAGCAGGGGATGAAGCACCAAAGCCGAATGCCTTCATTAAGATTTTTTCTGATACAGGTGCTCTACCTTCTTTTTCTACAATAACTTGGCGGTGCTTATGGAGAAGCTGGTGGAGTGGGATCTTCACCGGACATGCTTCTGAACAAGCTCCACATAAGGTTGAAGCGTATGGAAGCTCCTTATAATCATCATAGCCTCCTAATAATGGTGAAAGTACTGCACCGACAGGACCTGAATAGATAGAACCATAGGAATGGCCTCCGACATGACGATAAACTGGACATACATTTACACAAGCTGCACAACGAATACATTGAAGAATAGATTGGAATTCTCCTCCAAGAATGTCTGAACGGCCATTATCCACAATGACTAGGTGAAACTCCTCTGGTCCGTCAACATCTCCGTCGTCTTTTGGGCCTGTCAATGTAGTAATATAGCTTGTTAGTTTTTGCCCAACTGCACTTCTTGTTAATAAACTAACAAGGACTTCCATCTCTTCAAAGGTTGGAACTAGTCTTTCCATTCCCATGACAGTAATCTGAGTTTTGGGTAAGGCACAAACTAGATCAGCATTACCTTCATTTGTTACGAGCGTAATAGAGCCAGTTTCGGCTATGGCGAAATTACAGCCTGTAATTCCAATATCGGCAGTCAAATATTCTTGACGAAGCTTTTCACGGGCATGTAAGGCAAGCTCTTCCGGTTTTTCTGTTTGCTGATAGCCTTGTTTTTCTTTAAAAACATCACGGATTTGTTCCTTATTTTTGTGCAATGCAGGAACAACAATGTGGGAAGGAGGCTCATGATCATCAACCTGTAAGATGTATTCTCCTAGATCCGTTTCAATTACCTCGCATCCTAATTTTTCTAAAGCGGCATTTAAATGAATCTCTTCTGTCACCATCGATTTAGATTTTACGATTTTTTTGGCACTTTTCTTTTTTGCGACATTTTCAATATACTGTGTTGCTTCTTCAGCTGTTTGAGCAAAGAAGACATGACCTCCTCGTTTCGCAACATTTTCACTCAATTGATATAAATAATAGTCTAGGTTTTCTAGCACATGCTGGCGGATTTCTTCCCCATGTGAACGCCAATCCTCCCAGTTTCCTAACTCCTCAGCTGCCTGCAAACGACGGGATTGAAATCTTCCTTGTGCAGTGGAAACTGCGCCACGCATAAAGGAATCATGCAGTCCATTGTCCACACGTTCTGTGAACTTTTCTTCACTTGTTTTCATTGCCATAGGTCATCCCCCTTTTCACAAATGTTTTATAGCTTTATTGATGATTCAAAACCTCAGCAATATGCATTACCTTAGTTGGTTTTCCTTTTCGATTAATACGACCACCAATATTTAATAAACATCCGGCATCTGCACCGATTAAAATATCTGCTCCCGTCTCTTCAACTGTACAAACCTTTTCATCAACCATTTGCTCTGAAATATTTCCCATTTTAACGGAGAAGGTTCCTCCAAATCCACAGCATCTTTCTTTTCCTGGCAGTTCAGTAAATTCTAATCCCTCTACATGACTTAATAAAGTCATGGGTGCTTTTTTAACACCTAATAATCTCGTCATATGACAAGAAGTATGATAAGTTGCCTTTCCCTCTAATTTTGCACCTACATCTTCTACTCCTAACACATCTACTATAAATTCAGTGAATTCATATGTTTTATCTGCTAGGGCTTGTGCCTTTGGTTCCCAAACAGGGTCATCCTTAAAGATGTGTGGGTATTCCTTAAACATAAATGCACAAGAACCAGATGGAGAAACAACATAATCTGCATGTTCAAAGGTAGTAATCATACTTTTCATTGCTTCTTTTGAATCTTTTACATAACCACTGTTATAGGAAGGTTGACCGCAGCATATTTGTGTTTCTGGGAAATCAACCTCACATCCAAGTCTTTCTAATACTTCTACTGTTGCTTTACCTACATCACCTTGAAACATATCTACTAAACAAGTAGCGAAAAGGGTGACTTTCATTTTCCTCTCTCCCTTATACCATTCTTATTTCTTTTAACAACTTTAAATTTTGGATAATTACTCAACAGGTCATCAGATGACTAAATTATAAGAAAACTTATCTAATAGTTAATACTATAACAAATATTGAAATAAATGAAAGTGTTTTCATTCTATTCTCAAAAAAAAATTTTTGGTTTTGTTTATAAAAAAGAGCCTCCACTAGCATGGAGGCTTTATTCTAGTTTAATTCTGTTAAATTTCATCAGCATCAAAAAAATACTTTGTTAAGATGCTCTCGACGTTTTCAAGATGATGGATCATTGCTTGCTTTGCTCTTTCTTCATCTTTTTCTAATATAGCCTCATAAATGTTGGCATGCTCTTTTACTAAATTTGTTATAGTAGTCTTTTTAGAGTATAAGCATAATCGCCTTGTTTCTTTCATCGTTTCAATCATTAATTCTGACACTTGACCGAGTAGTGTGGTCAATATGGGATTGCCAGCTGCAGTAGAAATAGTTAAGTGAAACTGAAAGTCTGCTTTTTCCCCCAGTTCTTCATCCCCTTTAACACGTTTCATTTCTTTAAGAGCATTTTCCATTTTCTCTAAATCATCTTTACTTCGATTTTTTGCAGCTAAAGCTGCAGTACCGGTTTCAATGATTTTTCTCACTTCTAAAAGATGACGGACATCTTCCTTTTTCATAAGAATGGCACTGGAAAGGGGGAAGGTCATTTGGTTTGCATTAAATTCTTTGATATATGTCCCTTCTCCTTGTTTCATTTCAACTAATCCCATTGCTTTTAAAGCAGACAAAGCTTCCCTAATTGCTGATCTACCTACTTGGAAGTTTTCTGCTAATTGTTGTACAGAATCGAGTTTACTACCTGGTTGTAGCTTTCCGCTACGGATCATTTCTTGTAGAGCTTCCGTTACTTCTTCATAGATTTTTTTAGGTTTTATTTGTTTATATTCCAAGCCGTCCACCTCATTGGTCCGAGTAGTATATTTATATTATACACGATGAATGCGTTTTATTTTTTCGAAAAATGTTCACAAAATTCTTGAAAACTGTTCATGGAAAAAATATAATAACAAACAAACAGTCATCTGATGACCTTATCTTCAGATTAAAAGAAAATGAAATCGTTTACTTTTTAGGGTGTAAGAAAGGGAGAAGTACCAAAAGGGGGAACCGTTATGTCTTTTACACAAAATTTTCATGTGGTTGGCAATAGTCTCACTTGGTCAGCCATCGTTGCTCTTATTCCAATTCTTTATTTCTTTTGGGCATTGGCAATAAAGAAAATGAAAGGGTATGTAGCAGGATTAACAACGTTACTATTGGCACTGCTACTTGTGATATTTTTTTATAAAATGCCAATGGGAACTGCGGTAATGTCCGCTGTTCAAGGTGGTGTTTATGGATTAACACCAATTGGCTGGATTATAGTAACTTCTGTTTTTCTATATAAAATAACAGTGAAAACAGGACAGTTCGATGTTATTCGTAGTTCTGTACTCTCTATTACAGAAGATAGACGCTTACAAGCATTATTGATTGCATTTTCTTTTGGCGCATTTCTGGAAGGAGCAGCAGGTTTTGGAGCACCAGTAGCTATTTCCGCTGCATTATTAGTAGGACTTGGGTTTAATCCTTTGTATGCAGCAGGACTTTGTTTAATTGCGAATACAGCGCCTGTGGCATTTGGTGCCATTGGAATTCCAATAACGGCAATGGAAGGACCGACAGGAATTCCAGCCATGGAAATCTCCAAAATGGTCGGTAGACAATTACCGTTTCTATCCCTTTTTATCCCTTTTTATTTAGTTGTAATGATGACTGGATTTAAAAAGGCATGGGAAGTACTACCTGCTATCTTAGTTTCAGGTATCTCGTTTGCATTAACACAATATTTAAGCTCAAATTTCTTAGGACCTGAATTACCAGATGTTCTTTCTGCTTTAGTTTCCTTATTTGCATTAGCAATCTTTTTAAAGTTTTGGAAGCCAAAAAATATTTATCGTTTTTCTTCGGAACAAGAGATAGCTGCAACAGTTGCCGTGGATACTCCACAAAGAAAGGAAAATACATACACTGGTGGTCAAGTATTCAAAGCATGGTCTCCATTTTTAGTGTTAACAGCATTTATATCTTTATGGGGAATTCCGGTTCTTAAACTAGCCTTAACAGGACATTATGAGGGAACAAATATCATTTTAAAAGGTGTTAATGTTATCGGAAAAGGATTTACATTTATGCCCGAAGTACCTTTCTTGCATAATAAAGTCATTGACGGTTCTACAGGGGAAGCTATTGCTGCTGTTTTTAAGCTTGAAGTTTTAGGTGGGGCTGGTACTGCAATCCTTTTTGCTGCAATTGTGACAAAGTATATTCTTAAAATGTCATGGCGTGATTGGGGAATGACTTTTTGGGAAACCATTAATGAAATAAAATATCCGTTATTAACAATTTGTGCGGTGGTTGGTTATGCCTATATTACGAATTCTTCTGGAATGAGTACGACGTTGGGAATGGTTTTAGCGAAAACTGGAGCACTGTTTCCATTCTTCTCACCAGTTTTGGGATGGCTCGGTGTATTCATTACAGGTTCCGATACTTCTGCCAATCTATTGTTTGCGAAACTTCAACAGGTTACGTCAAGTTCCATTGGAATGGATCCAGTATTGGCACTTGCGGCTAACTCATCTGGTGGAGTAACAGGAAAAATGATATCTCCACAATCCATAGCTGTTGCATGTGCTGCAGTTGGTTTAGCAGGAAAGGAATCTGACTTATTACGATTTACTGTCAAACATAGTCTCTTCTTATTGTTGCTCGTATGTATCATCACATACCTACAAAATAACGTGTTTTCATGGATGATCCCTTAAAGTAGGAAATTTTAGTTTTATTCCAGCTAAGTGAAATGGTAAAATATAGGTAAATTTAAGGGATGTAGTAAGAGGGTTATTTTCTACTTGCAGAAAATAACCCTTTCTATTTAGGTAGTTCTTTCTTTGTCTATCACCTAAGTTAATGGCTTATTGAATTAGGTGAGCACAAGTGCTATCTCATCCTTTTCCTATTTAATAATCCTCGGTAAGTACCTCAAAATTCAATTAGGCAAATGCACATTTTTTTAACTTCAATGCATATACTGCTATGGGATTATATGTAGTAAAAAAAGGAGTGTTGAATAATGAGCGGAGATTGGAATCTTAAGGATCCATATGTTTATGAAGCCTTAACAGGACTTCAGAATAAATCCCTTGCTGTCCAAACATCACGAGGTACAGTAAGAGGTGAGCTTAAGAAGGTAATGCCTGATCATATCGTTGTTAATATGGGAGGATCACCATTTTATATTCGTACGGAACAGATAATTTGGTTCCATCAGATAAAGAGCGAATAGGCTAAGCTCTATCTAACATATGATGGCAATGGTTATTATTCATGGATGGAGGTATAAGTGTCATGATAAAACGCGTGAATAAAATTGCCATTGAACTCCCAAAACCAGATTATGGCGATATGAATGCAGCTGCTGCAGTTCAGGAATTGTTGGGAGGAAAATTCGGTGAAATGTCCACTTTAAATAACTATATGTTTCAATCTTTTAATTTTCGTGGTAAGAAAAAGTTTAAGCCCTTCTATGATTTAATTGCGAGTATTACAGCGGAAGAATTTGGCCATGTTGAATTAGTTGCGAACGCAATTAATCTACTTTCTATAGGCAATACCGTCCCTGGTGACCCAGATACTGCCCCACTACAAAACGGGAAGGATGCTCGTTATTCTCTTCATTTTACTACTACTGCTCAAACGGCTTATCCAGGAGATAGTATGGGAAGACCATGGAACGGAACATTTGTAAATAATAGTGGTACACTTGTTGAAGATCTTCTCGCCAATTATTTATTGGAAATTGGCGCAAGGAACCATAAAATGCGAGTTTATGAAATGACTACTCATCCAACTGCATTAGAAATGATTGGCTACTTACTTGTTAGAGGTGGAACCCACATTATTGCCTATGCCAAAGCTATCGAAGTAGCTACAGGAGTAGAAGTAGATAAAATGCTTCCTGTTCCAAGTTTGGATAATAGTAAATTTGATCATGCCAAAAAGTTTATGGACCAAGGATTATATAATGTATTGTATACATGGGGAGAGAAAGAATACCGAGACATTAACCAAATTTGGAAAGGGCAAAACCCTGAAACTGGTGATCCGTTGCGAGTGATAGATGGAATGCCTGAGGGAGCTGCTGTACCTGATCTTCCAGAACTTCCAGAACAATTTGCCCCAGGAATTGACCTGGATGATTATAAGCGTATTTTAAAACGGTTAAAAAGTAATATGTAACTAGACATCTTATTTAATTGATTCGTGAGGTGCAATTTTGTTTTTCTCTTCACAATTAATCTTTTTAGCCAAACACTGATGAAGGATATCATATGTAGGATGAACGAGAGTATATTAATTTAATCCATAATCTATTTTCAAATTATTAGCTGAGAAAGGCACTAAAATATGGAAATCAAGTTGTTATATGCAAAAAAACATCTATTTTCTAAGACTAGAAAATAGATGTTTTTATTTTATTCTCCTATTAGGAAAGTGGAGTCTTTTATTCAGGTTTAGTTACTTTTGCATTTGCACGTACTGGTTTAAAGATTGACAGTACATATATTACTAATCCTGCAATACCAATTCCTAGAATAGTGTTGAAAGATCCACCAGTGTAAAAGCCACTACCAAAATAGAATATCTCACGTAAACCTTCAGAAGCAAAACGAAGTGGAACCCAAGGGCGAATAAAGTTTACGAAGAAACTTGGAAGCATTTCTTTTGGTGTCATTAATACACCCATACCTAACAGCATAACAACCATGAATAAGGTAATCGCAGGTTTACCAATCCATGCAGTAATGGCTGATACTAATAAGTAGAAACAGAATGCTGCAAAGGATACAAAGAAAGCAACTAAGAAGTAGCTTGGCATGTTAATTCCAGCTATTGAAGCTAATGTTGCAACGGTGAAACCTGAGAATAAAGCAATAATAATACCGAATAAAACTTGTCCACCCATTAGACGTAATGTTTGTTTACGAGTAGGCATTTCTCTTTTTAAAATGTTTGTTGTTGTTAAAAATACAATGAATCCACCAATTAATGCACCTACCCAAGCAGGCACGGCCATTAATGTTGGAGCACTACCGTTAGCGGTAGAAGCTGTAATTAAGTTAAAGATCTTTTCTTCTGATACAATCGGATTTACTAAAGTAGTGGCTTGTGTAGCATCGATTTGACTGTCACCCATTTGGTTTATAAAGTTAGCTGAATATTGGTTGCTTAATTGAGTAATTAAGCCGTTTAAAGCAGTTTTCGCCGTATTAGCACCTGTCATATTAAAACCTTGGTTAATATATACTTTTAACGTTGCTGGCTCGTTATCTGTCATTACATTTTGAACTGCGTCGTTATAACCTTCTGGAATTACCAATGCTGCATAATATTCTTTGTCCGCAAATAAATCTTCAATATCTGACTCTTTTTCCTTTGTAAAAGCTAGCATAGGTTCTTCCCCATTTGTACCTTTACTCATTTGTTCAACAGCTGATTGGATAGCATCAACATGTGCACCCTCATCATTTACAATCAAGGCGATAGGTAGGTTTTTTACCTTTGGATCTCCTTGGGCGAATAAGTTTACCGAAAATAGTGCAATTATTAATATAACAGCAATGGGAGCAGCCCATGCTAATTTTTCTTTGAAAAGTTTCAATCTATATCATCCTTTCTCAATTTTCAACAGGTTGTTTAGTAGTACGATATTATTTTATAATTTGGATGTAAGCGAAGCAATGAACAAAATAAACAGATTGTTGAGTTTTGAAAATGAAAGGTGATTATTGTGGGTATTTATGAAGAAAAAAATCGAAAAACAAAGCAACTTATTCAGGTCTCATTTATGCAAATTTTAGAGGAGAAGCCATTTGATTCTATTACTATAGGAGATATTACAAAGAAAGCAAAAATTAATCGAGGGACATTTTATTTACACTTTACAGATAAGTACGATTTGTTGGAGAGAATAGAGCAACAATTGTTTGCAGATTTAGGAAATCATATTGATGCGTTGCAATCAGGCTATTCAACTTCTACTACATTAGAAAAAGAACAAGAACAATTAGCTGCTTCCTTATTTAGCTCTATTGAAACGCAATCGCCAATATTAAAGATTTTTTTAAGTGATCATGGCAGAGCCGGTTTTCACCTTCGATTTAGAGATGCCTTTTCGAAAAAGGTACGCTCTAATTTAGAGAGAAATGAGAGCTTCAATGTAAATCTAAAGGTTCCAATGGAATATTTTCTAGCTTTTATTACATCTGCCTTTTTAGGATTAATGGAACAATGGATTCAAAATGGGTTGGATAAGACCCCTCAAGAAATGACTGCCCTTTATATTGATATTATTTCATTTATTCAAAAGAATTAATGATACAAGTGATAAAGATAAAAAATAAATTTCTACTATTGTAACGAGGAAAATGTAGTATATAATATCAAATAAAATCTAATAAAATAGAAAATTAAAAAAGGTTATGGGCATTTACCATTTTCACCTATTAAGATTTCTATTGGATATGAATATTGTCATTCTTCTTATGGAGTCATGGAACAATTGCTAAGCAAGGCAGATGCTATTATGTATAATAATAAAAAATTAAAAAGGATTAGTTGATAGTAAGAAAATAGTGGTAAAAGGATGAGGTTTATCTAAACAGGATAAGCCTCATCTTTTTTTTGTTAAGTAGTGTTAATTTTCTAGAAGTTTATAACTATTTTAGATGATTATTATCAATTTAGTATAAAAATATGACGATTATAGTAACAAATACACATAACTTTTGTCATGATAAATTGACAGTTATTTTTATTAAGATTATTCTATAATAAGAATTTTTCGCTGTTTTTATATTAATGGAGGTCAGGCACCTGTGAATCAAGATAATTACAACACCCAAAGGGTTCATCGAGTAAATATTATACTAACAATAGTTTTAATTTTTTTAATTTGCATACCTATTGTAACAGTAAAGGGGTTTGCAGCAAGTAAGGATATTATTATGGCTGGGCTACTTGTTTTAATATTGTCTACTATTACTTATTTTTTACGAATCAATACATATATAAAAGGTTTTGTTATTGCATTACTACCATTTCTAGTAATGATTGCCCTTGTTGTGGTGGATGGATTTGCTTTAAATAAGCATTATATTATCCTTTTGACTATTGCGATGGTAACACTCTATTTCAAGAAAGAATTAATCCTAGCATTAGGAATACTTTTAGATATAGCATATATCCTTTTATATGTTCTCCTACCTGATAATCTATTGGGAGTGAATCAGGATTTAAAGGGGTTTATTACGGTATTTTTTATAACGAATGCAATTATCGTTTTATTATATCTATTAACTAAATGGGGTCGACACCTTATAGAGGATGCTTATCAAAAAGAGCTAGAGTCTGAAAGGTTAGTTGATAAACTAACTTCAGCTTTTACTTCTATTGAAGAGGTTTCAGATTTACTTGATCGTCATATCACTCGCTTCAATACTGATATGGGTACTATTTATAAATCTAGTAAAAGTATTATAAAATCAGTTGAACAAATGGCAACTGGTATACATGAAGAGGCAAATAGTGTAAATATCATAAATGACTCAATGGCTCATTCCATGACAAAAATGGGTGAAACAGTAGATATTTCAAGAGATATTGTAACAAAGTCTGAAAGTATGAATAGGAAGGTTCAAGAAGGCTGGAATAAAATTAACCAAGTTACAGACTACATGGATACGGTAGGTTCCACTATTAGTACGACTACTTTAACTGTCTCTGATTTACAATCTAGCTTGGAAAGGGTTAATACGTTACTGAAGGGTATAAGAGAAATAGCTGATCAGACAAATTTATTAGCACTCAATGCAGCAATTGAATCTGCTCGTGCAGGTGAACATGGAAAGGGATTCGCTGTAGTAGCTGATGAAGTTAGAAAACTAGCAGAACAGAGTGCGCAGATTACCTTAAGTATTTCAGAAGTAACAGAGGAGCTATCTAATAAGTCCAAAGTAGCTCGAGAAAAATCTATACAAGGTGAAACTGCTATAACAGAGGGAAGAACGTTACTTGGAGATATTTCCACCTACTTTGAGGAAATTAAAAATTCCTATACAGATACATATGAAAGATTATCAGATGGGATGAATGAGATAGAATTAGCTACTGCAAACTTCCTTTCCAGTCAACATCAAATCGAAAATGTCACTGCAATATCACAACAAAATGAAGCATCAACGGAAGAGATTATAGCTACTTTAGAAAATGAACATTTGTTGATTACATCCATCAACTCAGCAGTTACAGATATAAATGAATTAAGTAAACAATTACGAAAGATGACTCAAAATTAATCAAATGGTGAAACCTTCAGATAGTGTATAGAAAGCTAAAGTGACTTTGAAGTAGGTTTTTAGAATGGTCATAAAGAACAAAAAAATTAACTTTATACTATAGAATGTAAAAAAAGAGGACAACTAATACGATTGTGCTATTAGTTGTCCTCTTTACTAGTTGCAATTTTAAAAGTCAAAGTTATCCGGATCTGGTCCTACTCGATAATTTTGATTGAGTTCATTAATTTTTAGCCTATCTTCTTCTGAAAGTATAAAGTCAAATACATTGGAGTTTGAAATAATCCGATGTTCCTTTGTTGATTTCGGAATCGTTACTACACCATTTTGTAAATCCCACCGAAGAATAACCTGGGCAATAGTTTTGTTATATTTTGTAGCTATATCATGTAAAGTTGGATTATCTAATAATTGACCTTGCATTAAAGGTGACCAAGCTTCTAATTGAATTCCATTTTCTTTACAGTAAGTGTTTAGCTCCATTTGTGCTAAACGAGGATGGTATTCCACTTGATTAATCATTGGTTTTATTTCAGCAGCCTGCATTAAGTTTTCCAGGTGATGTATTTGGAAATTACTAACTCCAATTGCACGAATTTTACCTTCTTTATAAAGCGTTTCTAATGCTCGCCATGCATCTTTATATTTACCTTCTACTGGCCAATGAATAAGATACAGATCAAGATAATCAAGACCAAGTTTTTTTAGGCTTGCTTCATACGCAGCTATCGTAGAATGATAGCCTAAATCGTCGTTCCAAACCTTTGAAGTGATAAATAGATCTTCCCTCGTGATAGTTGTTTCGTCCAAACTTTCGCGAATTGCTTGTCCAACACTTTCTTCATTTCCATAAATAGCTGCAGTATCAATACTACGATAACCATTTTTTATGGCAAACTTAAGACTATTCACAAGTTCCTGTCCTTCTTCCACTTTAAATACCCCGATTCCAAGCCAAGGCATTTTTACTCCATTATGCAAAGTTGTTGTATCTTTTATTGTAGTAATCATTATAATAATAACCTCCCAAATTTTTATATTTATGTTTGAACCATTGAATTAGATCATCCTTAAGTAGTTATCACCTTTACTGCATCTTTACTTAGGTCTCTTCTTTCAAGTGTCGCATTAAAACCAGTAAGAATGGCAGCTATTAATACCATAACAGCACCTACCCAAGTGGTGTGAATTAGTCCTAGCGAATCTGTTATAAGTCCACCTAAGTAGGATCCTATAGCAATTCCTGCGTTAAATGCGGCTATATTGATAGCAGATGCTACATCTACACCTGATGGTACAAAGCGTTCAGCTAAGATAACTACATAGACTTGTAATCCTGGCACATTCATAAAAGCAAGAAGACCCATTAAAAAGATGGTTAACAATCCTGAAATTTTAAATGGAGCAGTAAACAATAGGCAAAATAGTATCACTGCTTGTATAACGAACATGTAAAATAACGCTTTTATTGGATTAAGATTAGCAAATTTCCCGCCTAACATATTTCCAATTGCTATTGCAATACCATATAGAAGAAGGATAAAAGCAACTGTACCTTCTTTATATCCTGTTACGTCTTGTAAAAGGGGAGTCAAATAGGTAAAGACAACAAATGTACCTCCGTAGCCTAGTGCAGTAATGATAAATAATAGCAGTAGGCGGCCATTCGTTACTATTTTAAACTGATCACGAAATGTAGATCGAGAACCTTTTGGTAAAGTAGATGGAATTAGATAACTGTTTGCAATCAGAGCAACAACTCCAATGACAACGATAATAAAAAAGGCCATTCGCCATCCAAATTGTTGTCCAATAAAGGTTCCTAGTGGTACACCTGTTACAGTGGCAACGGTTAGTCCTGAAAACATAATAGAAATAGCACTAGCTCTTCTATTTTCTGATACTAAATTCGCTGCAATGGTAGAACCAATCGACATAAATATTCCATGTGAAAAAGCAGATAGAACACGTGCAAATAGTAGCATTCCAATGCTTGTTGCGGATGCTGCAATACTATTGCCTATAATGAAAACCACCATTATCCAAAGTAATAATGATTTTCGTGACATACTAGTGGTCATAGAAGTTAGAATAGGTGCTCCAACTGTAACCCCTAGAGCATATAGAGAAACCGTCAATCCTGCGGTTGTTAGTGGTATATCTAAGTCACTGGAAATTAACGGTAGTAATCCTACGCTAATAAACTCAGTTGTTCCTATTGCAAAGGCACTAATAGCTAAAGCTAACAGAGCAAAAGTGCTTTGTTTTTTATCTACAGACATGTTATTCCTCCTTCATGATTAAATAAGGTATAGACCGCTTTGTTTTTAATAGACTACAAAATACTATAGGTAAAAAACTTAGCGGATAAATGCTATTATGATACATAAGGTATTAGTAGAAAAGTACGTACTTTAAAGTGCTGTAGGAACTGAAAAGTAATATAGGTACTTTTTAGTTCCTATAATAAGGAGGAACAATAGATGAAGAATAAGAAATACAATATCTCAGTGGAAGCCACATTAGAAGTGATCGGAGGTAAGTGGAAATGTGTTATTCTTTGCCATTTAACACATGGGAAAAAAAGAACTAGTGAATTGAAGCGACTAATGCCGAATATTACACAGAAGATGCTTACTCAACAATTACGGGAGTTAGAGGAAGATGGTGTAATAAATAGAATTGTTTATAACCAAATTCCTCCGAAAGTAGAGTATGAGTTAAGTGAATATGGATGGAGTTTACAAGGAATTTTAGACTCCCTTTGTACATGGGGAGAAAACCATATTAGAAAAGTATATGGCGATACAGTGGGAGTCTTGGAAGAGAGCGTTCTAAATGAGCATTTAAAATGATTAGTTTTTTGGAAAGCAGTCTAACAGTTGAAGAATATCTCTTATATGTGTAATAGACCCCCGAATAGAATCTTGAAAAGATAGCCTATTCGGAGGTCTATGGTATTGACTTTTTAAATTAAATCTTAAATTGTTGCATTATACTCTGTAAATTATCTGCCATTTGTTTTAATGTATGAGCAGATGAACCCATTTCCTCCATAGTGGCATGAATTTCCTCCGTTGCAGCCGCTACCTCTTCAGCAGAAGCAGCAGTTGTTTGTGCATGTGTTAATAAGGAAGAAGCTGTTGAAGAAGTTTGTTCAACAGAGGCAGCCATTTCCTGTGCAGTAGAGGTAACATGATTTACTTTAGGTGCAATATTTTGCAGTGAAATTAATATTTGTTGGAATTTATCAGCTGTCTCACTTGTCAGTTTTATTCCTTGTTGTACATCTGTTTTCGCGTGATTCATTAATGATACAGAACTTGCCGTGTCTTGTTGAATTCCTTTAATAATTACATTAATTTGTTCGGTTGAGCGTTGTGAGTTCTCTGCAAGCATACGAACTTCTTGTGCAACAACTGCAAAGCCTTTACCATGCTCTCCAGCACGTGCAGCTTCAATAGCAGCATTCAATGCTAATAGATTTGTTTGATTAGCAATACCATTAATTACATCGACGATGCTTCCAATTTCTTCGATATGTTTAGATAGAGTACGGATTGTTTCATCAGATTGTGTTACAGAGGTATTAATAGAATTCATTTGCATAACAGTATTTTGAACGGCAGTGTTTCCTTCATTTACTGTATTAATAGCATCCGTTGATAAGGAAGTAACCTCTTGTGAGCGATTTGCAATTTCGATAATATTATTTGCTAAACTAGTTAACGATTGTGCATTTTCTTCATTACCTTTGAGCTGTTGGTCCGTACTAATTGCAACTTCTTGTACAGCAAGTGCTGATTGCTCTGTAGCCTCTATTGTTGAGCTTGTGCTTTCAGTTAAAGAACCAGCAGCCTTACGAACGCCTTCTGCATTATGCAACCCTTGTTGAATTAAGTGATGTAAGTTTTCACGCATTTTATTAAATACTTGCCCTAAGTGTCCAATCTCATCCTTTGATGTTACATTTACTGCTACTGTTAAGTCGCCTTCACTAATAAGAGTAGCTTTTGTTGACAATTCACGGAGTGGACGCATTAATGAACGAACAATAAAATAAGAAAAAATAGTCATCAAAATAAGGGCAATAAAAATAACGATTAAATCTTTTATTAAATTTTTATTTGCAATAGCCTGAGCTTCACTGTCGAAGGTTGTCCCAAGAACAGTCCATCCAGTTAATTTATTTTTACTATAAAGAGTTTTTGTCTTACTATTAGTAATTACCCCACTATTCGCATTTATTTTTTTTATAATCGATACATCTGCAGCGGATCCAACTTCTACATCGGGTGCTGCAATAAAGTTATTTGCGTTATCTAAAAGCATTGCATAACCCTTCTCACCTATAACAATAGAGTTTACGATTTCGGCTAATGTTTGAATGGTCAAGTCAATACCTATTACTCCAGACTGGTCATTTAACTGTTGAGCAAGTGTTACTACAAGTTCTCCTGAATCTGATGAAATATAGGGATCTGTAATAATAGCATCACCGTTTGCCTCAACAGCTTCTTTGTACCATGGGCGTTCCCGTGGATCATAACTTGCATCATACTCATGAAATGGTCTTTGTAACATTTCCCCTTTGGTTGTCCCAATATAGGCAATATCTACCTCAGGATGAAGGGAGACATATTCATCTAATAGAGAATTTACCTCTTCACTATTTGCTAGCACTTTTTGGGAAATAGTAGATGAAAAATATGAAAGTTGCTGAATCTTAGGCTCAATTGTCTCTGTAATATCTGAATTTAATGTCTCTAGATTACTTTCAGCACTTGATGATTGATCTTCAAAAATTAAGTTTTTTGTATTGCTATAAGAGAATATCGAAACGGTTAAAGTCGGTATTAACAATACAATGGTAAAAGCAAAGATCAATCTAGGTTTAATAGACCACTTAGTAAAAAAATTCATTTGTAAAGCACCCCTTATGTACATAGCATGTTAGTAATATGAAATGGTTCTATATAACCAATACTTAACGACTATTATATTTTAGTAATTAATTTATTACTACTATTCTGAAATATAAATTTTATAGATCGTAGAAAATAGGATAATAGACTCTAATTATTGCTAATAATGAGTAATTATGAATATATTTGTAATTTCCTCTATCTGCGAGAGTATGCGTAACCGTATATTAAAAAAGTAAAAAATATACTTTTTTTAATAATGATTGGTGTTTGGAATAGATAGAAGATTAATATATTGAATCATTAGAAGATAGACTGTTTTTAAATAATAGGAAAAATAAATGGTTGACACTATACTAATTTCCTGTGATAATAGCCTTAACTTAATACTGGTACCTTTAATTCAGTCCCGTGAGGCTGACAAGGACAACGGAAACAATGATTAGTGCTTTGGTAGCTATATTTATATGGTTTATCATGGCTTCATTGTGTAGAAAGCTTCTTGTCAGAAATGGCAAGAAGCTTTTTTTATTCCTTCATCTCCTAGAATAATCGAGGCTTTCCTCGGTACCAGTTTTCAAACAATAGGAGGAATTAGTATGTCAACAGTAGACAAAGAATTTTCATTTCAGGCAGTACCTAAGACAAATAGAAAAGGGTTTTGGAACATCCTTGCAGTTATGCTCTCACTTAGCTTCTTCTCAGCAAGTATGATGTCTGGAGGAACATTAGGTACTGGATTAACTTTTGCTAAATTTATCTGGGTAGTATTAACAGGTAATCTTGTACTAGGACTTTATACAGGAGCATTGGCACATATTGCAGCAAAGACAGGCTTATCCACTCATTTATTAACGAAATATTCTTTTGGTGAAAAAGGTTCCTATTTATCCTCATTTCTATTAGCCTTAACGCAAGTTGGTTGGTTTGGAGTTGGATTAGCAATGTTTGCAGTTCCTGTTGCAAAAGCAACTGGTGCTAATGTATATCTATTAATCGTGATTTTTGGTTTAGCCATGACGGCATCTGCTATTTTTGGAATGAAGAGCTTAGCAATCTTAGGATTCGTGGCTGTTCCGGCGATTGCAATATTTGGTAGTTATTCTATGGTGGATGCTACGAATACAGCTGGTGGAATACAAGAATTATTTGCTTATGAGCCAAACCAGGCAATGGGTGTTGCTCTAGCCTTAACAATCTGTATTGGATCTTTTATTAGCGCAGGTACACTAACACCTGATTTTGCTCGTTTTGCAAAGACATCTCGTTCTGCAGTGACTTCAAATATTATCGCTTTCTTCCTTGGAAATTCGCTTATGTTCTTGTTCGGGGCAGTTGGAGCAATGGTTTATAACAAAGCAGATGTTTCAGATGTAATGTTCTTACAAGGATTAATGATTCCAGCAATTATTGTACTTGGATTAAATATTTGGACAACTAATGATAGTGCGTTATATGCTTCTGCATTAGGATTCTCTAATATTACAAAATTACCAAAACATAAAGTGGTGGTTATCAATGGAATAGTTGGAACAGTAGCAGCGATGTGGTTGTATAACAATTTCGTTAGCTTTTTAAATATTCTAGGTTCAACATTACCGTCAATTGGAGCAATCATTCTAGCAGACTATTTCATCTTAAAGCGTGGGAAATACCAAGCATATGAAACAATGAAATTTAAAGCAGTTAATTGGATTGCAATAGTAGCATGGGTTGGTGGAGTTGTCATTGCAAAAGTAACACCTGGCATTTCCTCCATTAATGCATTATTAGGCACAGCACTTCTCTATGTAGTAGTGACAAAATGTATGCCACAGCAAGCAGTATCATCAAGAACAATCACAGATAAGGGTGAATTACTCAATGATTATTAAAAATGCAAAACTCAGAGGAAAAGATGGCCTATGGCATTTATTCATAGAAGATGGCAAGTTTAAGAAGATAGCACAAACACTTGAAAAAGAAGATGAAAATAAAGTCATAGATGTTAGTGGTGCTCTTGTGCTCCCACCTTTTATTGAACCACATATTCACTTAGATACGACCTTAACAGCAGGGGAACCAGAATGGAATAAGAGTGGTACACTGTTTGAAGGTATCCAAAGATGGGCTCAAAGAAAAGAATCATTAACAACAGAAGATGTTAAGACTAGAGCAAAAACAGCATTAAAATGGCAAATTGCCCAAGGTATTCAACATGTTCGTACACATGTAGATGTAACTGACCCAGATTTAACTGCACTTAAAGCATTACTTGAAGTAAAAGCAGAAATGGCATCTTATGTAGATATTCAACTAGTTGCATTTCCACAAGAGGGAATCCTTTCCTATCCTAATGGAGAAAAACTGCTAGAAGAAGCATTGAAAATGGGAGCAGATGTAGTAGGGGGTATTCCTCATTTTGAATTTACTCGAGAGTATGGAGTAGATTCCTTAAAAATTGCCTTTGACCTTGCTGAAAAGTATGATCGAATGGTAGATATTCACTGTGATGAAATAGATGATGAACAGTCTCGATTTGTAGAAGTCGTAGCAAATGAGGCTTACAAACGAGGATTAGGTACTCGTACAACTGCTAGTCATACAACTGCAATGGGATCTTATAATGATGCATATACCTATAAATTATTCCGTCTATTAAAACTATCATCGATTAATTTTGTATCCAATCCCCTTGTAAATATCCATCTTCAAGGAAGATTCGATACATATCCAAAAAGAAGAGGGTTAACACGAGTAAAAGAGTTACAAGAAGCAGGATTAAACATCTGTTTTGGTCACGATGATATATTCGATCCATGGTATCCGCTAGGAACAGGAAATATGCTACAAGTATTGCATATGGGAATCCATGCTTCCCAATTAATGGGATATGATCAAATTGTTCAATCAATAGATTTAATTACGAATAATAGTGCTAAAACACTTCAAATTGAAGAAAAATATGGAATTGAAGAAGGAAAACCGGCTAACTTCATTGTTCTATCTGCTGAAAATGAATATGAGGCAATTCGTAAGCAAGCAACAGTTAGATATTCCTTTAGAAATGGCAATATCATTGCGGAAACAAAACCGAGTGAAACATCCATCACTTTAGAGGGATTTGAAGAGAAAATCGACTTCAATAAATAAGAGATAAGTAGGCACAACTGAAATTCAGTTGTGCCTTTTTATATGTAAGTTTCTAGAAGTGTATATAGATATTTGAGGTTAAATGAAAGACATAGGTCATTTTTGGTGACCTATGTCATGATAAAATAATTAAAAGCGCTTTCTTATATGTTTCCTACTTGTTACTATTTAATTATTAAAAGGACAGGGGAGGTATACGATGAGTAAAAGAAAGATTAGTGACTCTATTCAAAGATTTGGTCGAACTCTTCTCCTCCCGATTGGCGTCTTAGCACCAATTGGGATGATTTTAGGTATAAGTGGCGCACTAGTACAATCCTATATGATTGAAAGATTTCCCTTTCTCGGAATAAAGGAGGTTAATACTGCCTTAATAAGCATACGAACAATTGCAAGTATAATTTTTGATAATATACCATTATTATTCGCAATGGGCGTAGCCTATGGTATGAGCAAAAAGGATAAAGGGATATCCGTATTTGCTGCAACAACAGGATACTTAACATTAATTGTAGCGATGAATGTCTGGTTGACAGTAACAGGTAATATGGCAGATCCAGAGGTTATGACTCAGTTCGGACAAATTAATGTATTAGGGATACAAACAATGAATATCAGTGCTGCAGGTGGGATTATTACTGGTTTAGTGGCCGCCTGGGCTACAGACAGATACATAAATTTAGAACTTCCTACTGCATTTGCTTTCTTTTCTGGCAAAAAATCAGTCCCAATTATTACGATAGGAATTATGTTAGTGATTGGACTTGTTCTACCATTTGTTTGGTCATTTTTAGTAGAAGTATTAATGAAACTGTCCGTAATCATTTTAAGCTTTGCGGGACCTTTCTTTACCGCTGCTGGAGAAAGATTATTTATCCCATTTGGACTACATCATGTTTGGAATGCTTTATTTAGATTCACAGAAGCTGGTGGATCTTACGTAATTAATGGTGAGACATTTGTTGGAGTAGTTCCAGCCTTAACGGAGGTTCTATTTAATCAAGGTCCTGATAGCCAGTATTGGACAATGATGCCCGAGCTAACAAGATTTATGGCACAACAACAAATGTTGGTAACACTGTTTTTATTCCCTGCCATTGCATTTGCGATGTATAAAGCAGCACATAAAGAGAATAAACCTTTTGTAAAATCCATGCTTATTACAATGGTATTAACAGCGATGTTGGGGAACGTAACAGAACCATTGGAATTTACTTTCGTGTTTATCGCTCCATTATTATATGTTTTATATGCTTGTATTGTTGGTTTGGGAGCAGTACTTTTATCTTTTGCAGGAGTTGGAATTGGATATATAAGAGGTACCATTTTTGATTTTGCTATTTTTGGTCTTTTATATGAAAGGACTAATTGGATTTACCTTGTACTTATTGGATTAAGTTTAGCAATTGCAACTTACTTTATTTTCTACTGGGTAATTATGAAATTTGATTTAAAAACACCTGGTCGTGAAGAAGAGCAGAACCTTAATAATACATTAATTAAGGAAAAACGCTATACAGAGATTGCCGATATTGTCGTTAAAGCATTAGGTGGTCAAGCAAATATTGTGAATGTGGATAACTGCATTACACGTTTACGAATTGACTTATCGGAAGTCAAAAATATTGATAAAGAATTATTAAAAGAATCGGGTTGTACAGGATTTTTCTTTCCAACTGCTAAGCATATTCATGTCGTCTTTGGACCACAAGTTGAATTTGTTAGAAATGCAGTGGATGAAAGATTGAAAGGAAACTGGAGGGATAATAATGAGAGCGCTTTATGATTCAAAAAGTAAAACAATAGATGATCAAGGGATAAAACAACTTTTTTCCGAGGAAGAAAAATATAATGCGTGGTTATTATTTGAAGCAGCACTAGCTCAAGCACAGGCTGAAAATGGTTTTATTCCTGCTGAAGCGGCGAGTGATATTAAAGAAGCTGCACAAATAAAAAATATAGATTTTGAAGAAATGGACCGTATTTATAAAGAAATTGGTCATGGATTTGTACCTTTCTTGAAAGTATTGGTAAAGGCTTGTCCTGAGGAAAGTGGAAAATATGTACATTATGGAATTACTACCCAAAACATTCAACAGAGCTCTCAACTTTACATCATGAAAAAGGTACATTCAAAATTCATGAATATACTTGCACAGATATTAAATAATTTAAGCAAACTCGCAATAGAAAATAAGGATACAGTGATGCCTGGTCGTACTCATGGTCGTCATGCCATTCCTATCACATATGGTTATAAGGTTTCTGTTTGGATTAGTGACTTTATCAATGCTTATGAGCGAATGGCAGAAGCAGAAAAAAGAGTATTTCAAATAATGATGGGGGGAGCTGTTGGTACATTTAGTTCTATGCCTGAAGTAGGGATAGAAGTACAAAAACGTGTGGCAGAACTTGTAGGTATGTACCCAATGCAAGTCCCATCAAGAAATGTTAGTACACATAAGCTTGAGTATATGATGAACTTATGCTTACTTGCTAATATTTGTCATAAAATAGGAGAAGAAGTGTATAGTACCACATTAGAAGAAATTGCAGAGGTATCAGAAGGATTTAGTAAAGGAACAGTGGGAAGTAGTACAATGCCACATAAAATAAATCCTAAGTTAGCAAAAGGAATTATTGCTAATTCACAAAAGCTTTACTCTCTACCAGGGGTCGGAATGTATTCTGCTGTACGACCTTATGAAGGAGATAGCAGCTCCTATATGTTATTTGATGGAATTCTTGAAGAAGCATTAGAACTTACAACAGAGATTCTATTACGTTGTGAAGAGTTGACAAGGACGATGGTTGTTCATAAAGATAAGATGCTTCAAAATGTAATGATTAATAAAGGCCTAGATAATAGCGAATACGTTATGATGAAGTTATCTAAAAAGCTAGGGAAAGATCAAGCTCATAGTATCATGTATCAAATTGCCATGAAGACAGCTGCTGAGGGTGAAGACTTCTATACAAATCTTAAAGCAAATGAATTAATTTCTAGTGAATTTACAAATGAAGAAATAAAAGAAATGATTGATCCTAGGAATTATACAGGTCTTTCTACTATTATTGCAGAAACAGAGGCTTCGAAAGCAAAGGAAGTTGCTGAAAGAATAACAAAAGAATATTTATAATAGAATTATCCGTTTAGAAAAAACCTTTCAACTAGTTTGAAAGGTTTTTTCTGATGTTTAATCCATTTTCATCATGGTATACTAAACAATAAGTTTAAACTAATGCCATAATATGAGGGATTATAGGATGAATTTTTTAGAAAACTATAACGAAATGACCGTTAGTGAAAGAAAAGTTTTGAATTATATTTTAAATAATAAAGAGACCATACCATATTTAAAAATAAATGAACTGGCTGATGCGACATTTGTATCTAAAACAGTCATTATAAACTTGGCCCAAAAGTTAGGGTTTAGTGGTTATAAAGAACTTAAATATCATTTAAATTCGATTGTAAAAGAGGAAAAAAATCAATATAATCAAGAATTACCCTTTGTTGACATGTTGAAAGATAGTGTCAATAAAACTTTTTCACTGGTTAGTGAAAAAGTTTTAGAAAGTTGTGCTGACAAAATTCTTTTAGCTAATAATGTATTTATTATGGCTAGAGGGACAAGCAAAGTAGTAGGTAGTTACCTAGAGCATTTATTACTATCAATTGGAATTCAATGTATTTTTATTAAAGACTATAATCTATCAGAAACATTTACAAGCTTTGTAAAAGAAGATGATGTAGTTATTTTTATTTCACTATCTGGAAATACAGAAAAAGTGGTGGAGACTGCCAAGCAGGTCCATTTAAAAAAGGCAGGTATAATAAATCTAACTTCATTTCAGTCTAATACATTAGCAAGTTATTCAACTGATAATTTATATGTTTATACGCATACTTCTGATACAAAGAAAAATGATAAAATTCCAAGAGTTGGATTTTTTATTATTATTGACTTACTTATTCATCATTTATCCCAAAAGAAAATGTCCCAAAAGATATAACATTATAAAACTATATTAATTTACGTAGAGCATGTGCTACACCATTTTCAGAATTGGACAATGTGACAAAGTCACATATTTTTTTTACCTCATTGTCTGCATTGTCCATTGCAATAGCATATCCAGCACATTGCAACATAGGTAAATCATTAAAGTTATCTCCAATAGCCACAGTATTTTCTATAGGAATACGATAATATTCTGCCATTTTTCTTAGCCCAATGCCTTTATGACCATCTTTATGCATAATTTCAACATTTAATGCATTTGAAGAAGTTAGTGTTATATTAGAGTGACTTTTTAATAGAGATAGAAGTTTTTCTTTTACTTGGGGAGTGAAGGTAAGAATAAACAATTTATTAATTTCTATACGATGATCAACTAATAAACTTTGATAGTTAGAAAAGGTATTTACCCCAACAGAATTTTGTGGTTTTTCAGTAAATCGATTTAACTCTTGATTTGTTATACCTTCCATGTTTTTCTTTATTTTATCTAACCAATCTGATGGGTAATAGATACCCTTATTGGTATAAAAACAGTAAGGAAGATTCAAATCATCTAGTATTTGTGCGATAGAAGTTACATCGTGTTTATCCATGGTGATATTATTTATTATTTTATTATCAACCTCTACAATAGTCCCATTACTCCCTACAACTGGACATACTAAATTGTATTTATTAAGTAAGGCTTTAATATCTTCAGGGGCTCTTCCGGAGCAAATCATCACGATATTTCCACTATTTTGTAACTCATGGATAGCATTAATGTTTTCTTGGGAAATAGTTTTATCAGGAGACATTAATGTACCATCTAAGTCTAGTGCAATAAGCTTCAACTGTTTAACCCACTTTCTATTTTTAGTATCTCTTATTTAGCAGATACATTTTTATTTAAAAGGTAGAATAGATTAGTAAACGCAAAAAATGAATATACGGTGTGAATTTTAATAAGGAAAGAAGTAATAGTTTCTTACTACAAGTTTGTAATAAGAGCTATTTTAAAATAGCTCTTATTAGTACTATATTTTCATATATCAAGTTAGAAATCTAGTAATATTACTTAAGATGCCCAACTCTTTTTCAATAGGATTTTTCTAAACTTTTTTTACGAATAGGTTTTAAAATAACAGCTAACAGTACAACAATAACAGCAATCACTACCGTTGAATAAAACAAACCTCCGTAACCATCTTGTGCAGCCATTAACGTTATTTGATCAACACTTGATTGAATAACTTCTTTTAAAGTAGGATCTTGAATTTGTTCTACGATATTTGAGTAATCCATTTCTGTTGATGAGCCATCTGCAGATGCATTACTAACAATTTGTTGGAATTCTTGCATAGCTTCTGGACTTACATCTGCATTCTCCATATTTTTCTGTAAAATCTTACTGAAGTCACTTTGGAATAGACTAGGGATTTGATTAAAGCCACGTACGATAAATCCAGCATAGATAGTTGGGGCAATGGTCATCCCAATTTGACGAGCAAGTGAAAGTCCTGCTAATGCTGACCCCTTATCTTTTTCTAGGCGTTCTGTAGCTAAAATATTCAATGGTGCACCTAATAGAATTCCAATTCCAAGACCAGCGATACAGGATGAAATGATAAATTGCCATTTAACATCAATCCATGTTGGAAATAATACAAATCCTATTGCAGTTATGAGACCAGATAAAAACACAGCAAGAACAGGACCTTTCTTATCAACTAGTGCACCACCTAATCCAGCACCTATACCGGATGCTAATGCTAATGGTGTCATCCAATATCCTGAGTATTCTGCTGCTATTCCTAATACTTGTTCAGAAAATGAAGGAATATAGATCATTCCTGCAAGTAAAGCACCGGATAATGCACCTACTAATAATGTCATTAAGTAAGTAGGACGAACTAATAAACTGACTGGTAATATAGGATCTCCATTGCGCTTTTCTAATGAGCGATTATAAACTATTAATCCTGTAAATAAGATGATTCCTGCCAATAAGAAACCGTAAACATCAATAGTGGACAAACTTTTCCATAAAGAGGTACCCTCGATATTGGTTAAGCCATACATGATACTAAGAACAGCCGTTGATAATAGAATAGTTCCAATTAAATCTAATTTTCCTACTGCAGGTTCTTTTGTTTCTTGGATTTTATAGAATCCTAAAATAACTAAAACAACAGCAATTGGTACATTAATAAGAAATAGATAATGCCAATTTCCTGTTAAATCTAAAATAATACTCCCAAGGTTTGGACCTAAAATTGCCCCTACCCCGTTCATAGCACCTAAGATTCCAAGTGCCTTCCCTTGTTTTTCTGCTGGAAATGTACTCAAAACATGGGAGCTACCAATGATAAAGATACCTCCACCACCCATTGCTTGGATGAATCGAGCAACTAAATAAAATCCGAAGTTTGGGCTGAGTGCCACAAGTAAGGAACCAATTCCAAATAAGGCAACCTCAACGATAAATAATTTTTTTCGGCCATAGCGGTCGGAAATTTTACCAACAATCGGGATACTAATTGCTAAGCCGAGAGTATAAATTGTTACACCCCAAGCACCCCAATTGGCAGAAACATCGAACGAGCTGTTAATTGTTGTTAGAGCAGCACTAATAATACCATTATCTAGAGCGGCCATTAATACGCCAATACAGAACAACGTTATCGCCCAAGTAGGACTCGACGATTTATTACTCATTCCTTCATCTCCTTTTCTTTATAGGAAGTAATATAAGAATTATTGTACTTTAGAATTGTAAAGTATATAAGCTGAATTTATCAACTGATAAGGAGGTTGTTGAAAAATATTTACTGATTTGCTTATTAATTAAATTTTCTAATATGTATACTCACCCTTAATCACAAAAAAGGATCCTCGGATTGTTCCTGCTAATTTCGACTTTCGCTTAGCAAATTTAAATTTTCCTTCTAACTCTTTTGGTACTTCCATCCCATCAGAAAGCTTAAAGCCAACGGCCCGTTTCTTAGGATCATCTATTGTATATAATACATTTACCGCAAGACCATCCTGATAAAAAATAAATGCCCATTTAATGTTTTCTACTCGAAAGTAAGATGTTTCAAGAGGTTTGGCAGCAAATTCAATACCTCGTTCTTCTTTTAAAATATGATTTACGTAATCAATGGTGTCTTTGCTTTCACTTGCAGGTACAACGGTAAATTCATGTTTGTATTTATTCATGAAGTATCGAGACTCGTTTGCACGTAAACCAGCGAGTGCCTCCGCAACTGGTGAGGACTCTAAACCAATTGTAGATACATTTTTAAAATCCACGATATAGGACATTTTTAATGCCCCTTTATATAAAATTTTACTCTTCTAAATAGCATACTTCTTCGCTGTACCATCTCAATATTCGTATAGTGGGCTACATAGCCAATCTGGATAAATATAGATTTTTGATTTTAGTATAATCATTAGACAAATTTCCTATTTTTCTTAGCAAAATAGATAATATTGGAGGAGTGAAAAAGAGATTATTACAAAAGAAACTATACATATACTGCCCATAAGCAGTGTTAGTTAAAACTCGTAAAATAATGAAAATTTTATGAAAGGGGTATGAATCTATCTACCTAAAATTTTTATTGATAATAATGATATCTATTCATTTCTGCTAAAATAGTGAAGTAAAAGGGACAGATGGTATTTTGTGACTAACGTATGAATATTCAGGGTACTAAAAGGTTAGGAAACAGACCCATATCTTGTACAAAAAATAACTTAACGGAAGGAAGAAAACAATGCTTAAAAAGGTATTCACTATTATTACTATGCTCTTCATTATACTTTCAGGACTCCTGACAGTATCTCATCGTGCGGAAGCTGCTAGTAAAACGAAGTATGTAACAGCGAGTGTTTTAAATGTTCGTAGTGGCCCAAGTACTAACTACAAGATTGTAACAACGGTTAAAAAGGATCAAGCGGTTGTCGTATCTCAGGAGAAAGGATCTTGGAGTAAAACAACTGTAAACAAAAAGACGGGTTGGGTGTCTAATAAATACCTCACTACTAAAAAACCAGCTTCATCAAAATCGTCATCAAACTTAGCTCAAGGTTTGAAAACAGTGGGAAGTAATAAACAATTGATTCTCGTTACAACCAATGGTACAACTACTTCTTCTGCTGAAATTCGAACATTTGAAAAGGATTCAAAAGGAAAATGGATTCAAAAGCTATCTATTAAGGGATTTGTTGGAAAGACAGGAGTTGGTAAAACAAAAGAAGGAGAAAGTAAAACTCCAGTGGGGAAATATACCATTGGGACAGCCTTTGGTCAAAAAGGAAATCCAGGAACAAAGCTACCATTCAGAAACATTACAAACGATGATGTTTGGGTAGATGATCCAAAATCCAAGCTTTATAACACTTGGCAATCTAAGAAGAAAACAAAAGGACAATGGAAAAGTGCTGAGAAAATGAACCATAGACTCTATACTTATGGATTTGTGATTAACTATAATACGGAAAGAACTCCAGGTAAAGGGAGTGCAATCTTTTTCCATGTAGGAGATAGTTATACATTAGGATGTGTCGCTACTTCAGAGGCAAATGTAAAATCCATTTTGAAATGGCTAGATCCTGCTAAAAAACCAGTCATCATTATGACTTCCACTCAAGATTTAAAGAAATATTAAATTTTCTTTTAGGTATCTATAAATTTATTGCAAACAAAAGCACAGGCTTGTACAACCTGTGCTTTCGTTTATTTTCTATATTCTTTTTCTGTACCATTACTATATTGAATTTCTAATTCTACATTTTTAGCATCTTTTGGTATATTAAATGCCTCTGTAATAGTATTTAATACTTCATCATCTGGCGTATTTTCATCAAAATTTAATGAGGAGAAAATACTATCCAATTTATCAATTGCTTCATCACCATTTAAGTTAATATCTTGAGATTTATCTTGGTAGGATGCTTCCATGTTATCATTTTTTTCATTCTCATAGTCAACATCAAGAGCATCATTTGTACCTTCATAATCTGCATCAAGATCAAATTTAGTAAAACCATAACCAGTATTTGTACTAGTATCAGTGTCCTTCGTTGTGGTTGAATCGTTCTCTGTTGTTTGTTGTTTTTCCTCTGTAGTATTTTCTGGAGGATTTTTCACCTCATCGTTATCACCACAAGCAGTAAGTAGGATAGATAAACTTAGGCTCCCAAACAGAAATAGTACTTTTTTCATCTATAATCACTCTCCTTTTTTCTAGTTAGACTTAACATTCCCTTAAGTAAGGAGAATATAACCTTTCTACTGAAACAAAGAATCTTTCTTCCTATTAGAGTAATAGCAAAAAAGTAATCTTTGTCTCACTAATTATAAATAAACGTCTTCGAATAGCTTTCTGATGCAATAATCAATATGTAACTATTTTCTGTTAGAAAAATTGTGTAAAATGATAACAGAACAATTGCAACGTAGGGGGAAATATTTTATGGTAACGATTAAGGAAATTGCGGAAAGAGCCAATGTTTCTCGTACAACAGTTTCAAGAGTTATAAATAATACTGGATACATTAGTGAAGAAGCAAAAAAGAAAGTGTTGAAGGTTATTGAAGAAACAGGATATATCCCGAGTGAAAATGCTAAATCCCTGCGGACGAAGAAAACAAAAGTTATTGGTGTTATTCTCCCTAAAATAAGTACGGAAACATCAAGTCGTCTTGTAAAAGGGTTAGATGAAATATTTGCTAGAGATGGTTATCAAATTCTTTTAACAAATACTAATCTTAATCCTAAAAAAGAAATAGAGTATTTAAAATTGCTGAAAAGCAGACATGTTGATGGAATTATTTTATCAGCAACAATTATTGATCAAACATTAATAGATGAAATCAATCGGTTAGACATTCCATTTGTAACAGTTGGACAATATATTTCAGGGACTTCCAACGTACTTTTTGATGATTATCAAGCATCTAAGGATATGATTCATTTAATGATTAAAAAAGGGTATAAAAAGATTGCTTTTATTGGTGTGGATGAAAGTGATTATGCAGTTGGTCATTTGCGTAAATTGGGATATTTAGATGCAATGAAAGAAAATGGTTTATTTGTGGAAGAAAGCTGGGTCCAAAAGGGAATATTCGATGTGGATTCAGGATATCATTGCATGAAAGAGATAGTAGATTTTTCAGAGCAAAGACCAGAAGCTGTGCTTGCTGTTACAGACAGACTTGCAATTGGTGCCATGCAATATATCAAAGAAGTTGGGTTATCAATACCTGGTGATATAGCAGTAGCAGGAATGGGAGCATCGGAATTGTCTCAATTTATTTCTCCGTCCTTAACTACCATTGATTTCTCTGTGGAGGAAGTCGGAAGAGAGGCTGCAAGGCTACTTTTAGAACAAGTAAGTGGAGCAGAAAATAATGAGAAAATTAAAAAGATAAAGTATAGACTTATTGAACGATCTAGTATAAAATGAGGTTGTAATCGTTATCAAATAGTATTTGCTTCGATTACACTTTATTTTTAATAGTGTGGAATCGATTCCATGTCCTATAAAAAGCAAAAGGGTATTTTTATTTGCGATAGTAAAAAGTTATCCTCTATTTAATTTTTCTTGTAATTAAAAACTCGGTTTGCTTTTTTTGTACTCGATAATATATTTAATGCATAGAATTTATGGAATCGATTCCACTAAAATAGAAAACTAGGGGTGAATAATATGTCAGAGAACCGCAAAATAGCTGAAGAAGTAATAAAAGCAGTAGGAGGAAAAGAGAATATTCAATCAGTTGCCCATTGTGCGACTAGACTTCGAATTATGGTCATCGATAAAGAAAAAATTGATCAGGAGCGAATAGAAGAAATTAACAAAGTAAAAGGAGCCTTCTTTAACTCCGGTCAATATCAAATTATCTTTGGTACCGGAACTGTTAACAAAATATATGAAGAAGTGAGTAACCTTGGTCTTGAGACAAAGTCTACGTCTGACCAGAAAAAAGAGGCAGTAAAAAGTGGGACTAAATTTCAAAGAGCTATTCGTACCTTTGGGGACGTCTTTGTACCGATTATTCCTGTTCTAGTTGCTACTGGACTATTTATGGGACTTCGTGGTTTGGTAATGCAAGAAGAAATATTAGGGTTATTTGGGATGACAACAGATGACGTATCCCAAAACTTTATATTATTCACCCAAGTATTAACAGATACAGCTTTTGCATTTCTTCCAGCTCTTGTGGCATGGTCCACTTTTAGAGTGTTTGGTGGAACTCCCATTATTGGATTAGTTCTTGGATTAATGTTAGTTTCTCCTGACTTACCGAATGCGTATGCCGTTGCAGGGGGAACTGCAGAAGCAATACGATTATTCGATTTTATTCCAGTCGTAGGTTATCAAGGGTCTGTCATTCCAGCTTTTATTGCAGGTATCATTGGTGCGAAGTTAGAAAGAGCACTTAGAAAACGTGTACCGGAGTCATTGGATTTAATTATTACACCATTTATTACCCTACTTGTTATGATTGCTCTTTCTTTACTTGTTATTGGTCCAATTTTCCATACAGTAGAGCAAGGTATCTTAGATGTTGCAACAAACGTACTTTCATGGCCATTCGGATTGGCTGGTATATTAATTGGTGGATTAAACCAATTGATTGTTATCACAGGTGTTCACCATGTATTCAATATGTTAGAGATCCAGCTATTAGCTGAATATAAAAATAATCCATATAATGCAATTGTTACTTGCGCAGTTGCTGCTCAAGGTGGTGCAGCACTAGCAGTAGGATTAAAGACAAAATCAGCTAAGCTAAAAGCACTTGCTTTACCATCTTCTTTCTCAGCTTTCTTAGGTATTACAGAACCAGCTATTTTTGGGGTTAACCTTCGTTATGGAAAGCCGTTTATTATGGGTCTTGTTGGTGGTGCAGTTGGTGGTTTTATGGCATCTATCCTTGGGCTGAAAGCAACAGGTATGGCTGTTACAGTAATCCCAGGAGTTCTACTCTATTTAAATGGTCAGATTTTACAATATATTTTAGTAAATGCAATAGCGATAGCCGTTGCCTTCATATTAACTTGGATGTTTGGCTATTCAGATAAGATGAAAAATGAAATAGAACAATAACAAAAAGAAGGGGGGGATAACGTCCCCACCTTCCTTTTGTAAAACATGATTAAAGAGGTACTGCTATGACGGAAAAAGAAGTTCTCTTAAACCAAGAAGCTTATAATAATGTAAAAGATAATCGAGATAAGGTAATAAATGACCCTTATCGTTTAACCTATCATCTAATGCCACCTGTTGGATTATTAAATGATCCAAATGGATTGATTCAGTATAATGGCGTTTATCACGTTTTTTACCAGTGGAATCCATTTGAAACAGCACATGGGGCTAAGTTCTGGGGTCACTATACTTCTAAGGATATGGTCCATTGGGTAGAGGAGCCTATTGCTTTGACTCCGAGTGATTGGTATGACAAAAACGGTTGTTATTCTGGAAGTGCGATTGAATCGGATGGAAAGTTATATCTCTTTTATACAGGAAATGTGAAGAAGGAGAATGGAATAAGAGAATCGTATCAATGTCTTGCAGTTTCTTCAGATGGAGTTCACTTTGAAAAAAAAGGTCCTGTATTAGAACTCCCTGAACAATATACTGCCCATTTTCGTGATCCAAAGGTTTGGAAAAAGGACGAACGTTGGTATATGATTTTGGGTGCACAAACTTTAGATGAAAAGGGAGCCGCTGTTTTATTCGTTTCTAATGACTTGTATCATTGGGAAGAATTAGGGAAGATTGCTGGTGCAGGAATGAATGGAATCGGTGATTTTGGCTATATGTGGGAATGTCCAGATCTTATTCAGTTAAGTGGTAAAGATGTATTATTAGTTTCCCCACAAGGAATTGAACCAAATGGGGAATTGTATAATAATTTATTTCAATCTGGCTATTTTATTGGAAAATTAGATTATGAGACTCTTCATTTTCAACATGGTTCTTTTAAAGAATTAGATCGTGGTTTTGACTTCTATGCTCCTCAGACTTTTACGGATGAGTCAGGGAGAATTATTCTTTATGGATGGATGGGTATGACGGATGATCTAGAACCTTATCAACCAACCATTGCTAATAACTGGGTTCACGCTTTAACAATTCCAAGGGAATTAGAGCTTCGAGAAGAAAAATTAATCCAAAAACCCGTAGAAGAATTAAAGAAACGAAGAAAGAATCAAATAGTCATAGAGGGCAATACCTGTCACGGAGAATCAGCTGAATTACTCATTGAAGTTTTAAGTAATGGACAGTTTGAAATCTCTATTCGGAATGAGGCATATTTAAGTTTTAATGGAGAAATGCTTACTTTAAAAAGAAGAAATATAAAAACTAATGGTTTAGAAGCCAGATCCTGCAAAATAGCAGCTGTGACTAAGTTGCAAATATTTATGGACCATTCGTCATTAGAGATATTTATTAATGATGGAGAAGAGGTTTTTACCACACGCTATTTTCCAAATCCAAAGGATAAGAAAATTAGTATTCAAGGAGAAATAGAATATACTTGGACGAAGTGGGACCTTGGTTAAGGAAATAAAGAATCTATAGTTGTTATAAAAGGAAACACCTTCATATAAAATTCTGCATTCAGGAATTTTAATGAAGGTGTTTTCTTCTTGATATTGTGTGAAGTGCTTATGGAGATAGCCTAAATAGTGAATTGGCCCACGGTTCCCCAATTTTCTTTTCTAGAAAAGGAAGGGAAAACGGAGATGAAGTGAACGATAATAGAACATTGATCAAGGCGAGGATATGCATTAAATAAAACTTGGTCGCCATATCGAATAGCTTTTAAGGCCAATGGTAATTCTCGTCTAAATATTTCACTACGCTTAGCAGATTCCATTTCGGTATACTCCCCTTGATCTATATAGATATAAATAGAAAAAAAGAGTGAATTCCCATTTGTTTCCCATTTCCCTAATACTTCATCTCTTAAAGGATTAATTTTATCCCAGGCAAAATTAGTTCCAATGGTTAAGAAAAGCTCCCCTGTTGTGTCAGAGTGTGTAAGTGTATAGTGTCTCTGGAAAAGAGGTTGTGAAATAGTAACATCATTCCTATATTCCACCAATAATTTTTCTGGATCAAAATTGCTCATGCAATCAACTCCAATTTTTAGTTTTTATACTATATTAAGTTTAGGCTAATGAGGTGTTAAGCAAGACTTTGCAATAATTAATGATGTTTAAAATCATCTAAATAACAAGATAATAAAGTAAATTAAGTTGACGCACTGTATTTAATACGTTACTATTAGAAAATAATTGAATAAGACCTCACTTTTAACAGTGAGGTAGAGGCGCGATATTTAACAGTCTATAGTGGAGCTTGAGAAGCTAAGATACTAGGGAGAAGGAAATGTCGCCGAAGTTTGTAATATTCTCAGTATTACATGCTGGGTCTGTAGTTAAGAGCTGCAGGACTGTCTTGATAAACTACCAGTTTATTGAGTTGTGCTATCTCATTGGGGATAAAAGAGAGGGATTTAGGGGCTATTACATATATACGACCTGAGTTTATCTCAGGTCGTTTTTTTGTGTTTTAGTAGACTTATAGAGTATACAGGAGGAGAGACAACATGAGAAACAAGTTATCATTTATTATGGTTCTAACGTTATTAGCAACACTTTTATTGGCAGGATGTGGATCAAATAGTAGTTCAACTTCTGGTTCATCAGATAAGGATACTTTTAAAGTAGGGCTTGAAGCTGGTTATGCCCCATTTAATTGGACACAAAATGATGATTCGAATGGTGCGGTGAAAATACAAGGATCATCAGAATATGCTGGTGGATATGATGTGGAAATTGCCAAGAAAGTAGCTGAAGGATTAGGGAAAAAATTAGTTATTGTCAAAACCGAGTGGGATGGTTTAGTGCCTTCATTAGTTTCAGGAAAGGTAGATGCAATAATAGCAGGTATGTCGCCTACAGCAGAACGTAAGAAGACAATTGACTTTTCAGATAACTACTATCAGTCAAACTTAGTCATGGTAGTAAAAAAAGGTAGCAAATACGAAAATGCAACATCTATTCAAGATTTTAAAGGTGCAAAAATTACAGCTCAGCTGAATACATTCCACTATTCTGTAATCGACCAAATCAAAGGAGTAGAGAAAAAAACAGCAATGGATAACTTTCCAGCAATGAGGGTAGCTCTTGAATCTGGTGTTATTGATGGGTATGTTTCAGAACGTCCTGAAGGAGTTAGTGCTTCTGCAGCAAACGATAAATATGGAATGGTTGAATTTAAAGAAGGATTTGTAACTTCAGAAGAAGACACATCCATCGCCGTTGGTTTGCAAAAGGACAGTAAACTAGTAGATAAAATTAATAAAATCTTAGCAGAAATTCCAGAAGAAGATCGTACAGACCTAATGGATAATGCTATTAAGAATCAACCTGCAGCAGAATAAAAATGATGATACCGGCTGTATTTTGATACAGTCGGTTTTATACAGTAAGTGAGGAGAAAAGATGAGTCTTGAGTGGATCATTAAAATAATAGCAGAGAACTGGCCAATGTTTCTACGTGGTGCTGGTTTAACTCTTTTGATTGCTTTGATTGGTACTATAATTGGCGCAGTAATTGGATTAATAGCAGGAGTTATTCGTACAATCCCAACCCCTGAAAGAGGAGCAAAAAGGATACTATTAAAAGTAATTAATATCATTTTATCTATCTATATTGAATTCTTCCGTGGAACACCAATGATTGTGCAAGCAATGGTTATTT
Organism: Niallia sp.; assembly: GCA_035556015.1. Lineage (GTDB taxonomy): Bacteria > Bacillota > Bacilli > Bacillales > Cytobacillaceae > Niallia. Next base: position 49,872 of record DATMFU010000175.1, read on the forward strand.
ATTATGGTTCTGCGTTAGCATTTGGTATAGACATGAATGTTTTTGCAGCTGCAATTATTGTAGTCTCTATAAATACAGGAGCCTATATGGCAGAAATTGTTCGTGGGGGAATTGTATCAGTAGATAAAGGGCAATTTGAAGCTGCTCATGCAATTGGAATGAATCATGTACAAACAATGTGGAATGTTGTTTTACCACAGGTTATTCGTAATATATTACCTGCTACAGGAAATCAATTTGTTATTAATATTAAGGATACTTCTGTATTAAACGTTATATCGGTTACCGAGCTATATTTCGTGACAAAATCAATTTCAGGTAATAATTTTAGATATTTTGAATCCTTCTTTGTAGCATGTTTAATTTATTTTGTTATGACCTTTATTGTCACAAGAATCCTGCTTTATATGGAGAAAAAATTAGATGGATCTGATAACTATACCCTTATTGGAAATGAATTGAATGAAAAGAAATTGAGTAAATAATGAAAGAAGGTGAAGAGAGAATGGATAAGATTATTGATATTCAGCATCTTAACAAGTCTTATGGTTCCCATGAAGTGCTTAGAGACATTAATTTTTCTGTAAATAAAGGAGAAGTGGTAACTATTATTGGTTCCTCTGGATCTGGTAAATCCACTCTTCTCCGTTGTATCAACCTTTTAGAGAAGGCAAATGGTGGACAAATCCTCTATCATGGCGAGAATATATTGGATAACAAGCATGATGTAGCTAACTATCGAAAACATTTAGGAATGGTATTCCAACAATTTAACTTATTTAATAATCATAATGTGCTTAAAAACTGTGTAGTAGGACAAGTAAAAGTATTAAAACGTTCCAAAGCAGAAGCGGAAAAAGTAGCGATGAATTATTTAAAGGTTGTTGGAATGGATCAATACATTAATGCAATGCCAAAACAATTATCTGGTGGTCAAAAACAACGTGTAGCAATCGCAAGGGCACTTTCTATGGAGCCAGATGTTATGTTATTTGATGAGCCGACTTCAGCTCTTGATCCAGAAATGGTTGGAGAAGTATTGAAAGTAATGAAAGACCTTGCAAGCTCTGGTCTTACAATGATCATCGTAACACATGAGATGGAATTTGCTAGAGAAGTATCTGACCGTGTTGTATTTATGGATAAAGGATTAATTGCGGAAGAAGGCAGTTCTGAGCAAATCTTCCAACATCCAACACAAGAACGTACGAGAGAATTCCTTAAGCGTACATTAAAATAAATGTAGTTTGTTTTTTAGTAGAAGATATAGAGTTATAGTATCCTTACTAGAAAATATTGTTATTGACAATCCTTTTATGAACTACTAGAATGGAAAATATTTAAAACGAGTTATCACGATAAAAAAACTTAATATGTAGAAAGCTATGAATGCTATGGATCACACTATAGCAGGAGCAGCTTCTGGAGAGACCATGGTCATTTCATGGCGCCGAAGGGTTCACAATCTCAGGCAAAAGGACAGAAGATTAAAT
>DATMFU010000176.1:0-6472 GCA_035556015.1 Niallia sp.
ACTATTGAATTTTTATTGATTTCCTATTGAATTATAACAGAAAAAAGCCCGGGTTCCTAATGAGGAAAAACCGGGATGATATTGAGTCAGAGTCGAAAATCGGAAATGTTTATTTTCACTGTAATCGAGCCTGAATCGGAAGTTTATTTTATGGTTCGGACGAGTTTATTTGTTTGTTACAACTTTAAGGTTAATAAAGCCACCGCTTCACAGTGCATCGTTTGAGGAAACATATCCACAGGCTGCACTTCTTTCGTCTTATATCCACCCAATTCTAAAATTTGAAGATCTCTAGCAAGTGTTGCTGGATTACAGGAAACATAGACAACCTTTTTAGGCTTCATCTCAAGAATCGTCTGTAAAAGTGCTTCATCACAGCCCCTTCGAGGAGGATCCACTACTAAGACATCTGCTTCATTTCCTTCTTTATACCAGTTGGGGATAACTACCTCTGCCTCTCCAACTGCGAAATCCACATTGTGGATATCATTCAATAAAGCATTTTTACGAGCATCTTCAATTGCCTGTGGAACAATTTCAACACCAAATACTTTCTTTGCTTTTTTGGCTAAAAAGAGTGAAATCGTTCCAATTCCACAGTAGGCATCAATTACGCTTTCTTTTCCTTGTAAATCAGCATACTCCAAAGCCTTGTTATAAAGGACTTTTGTTTGTTCTGGATTTACTTGATAAAAAGAACGAGCAGAGATCGCAAACTTTACATCTCCAATATAATCCGTAATCGTTTCGTCTCCCCATAGAACCTTCGTTATATCCCCCATAATGACATTTGTTTTTTTGTTATTCACATTGTGGATAATTGATTTTAAATTTTGAATATTATCCACTATTTCATCAACAATTGCCTTTCTATTGGGGATATCTTGGGTACGGGTAATAAGAACAACCATTATCTCGCCTGTTACTAGTCCGCGTCTTACCATAATATGACGCAGATCACCTTTATGACGAGTTTCATCATAAGCTCTCACACCATGTTTATTACAAATAGCTTTGACTTTCTTTACTACATCATCATTTTCCTCTTGTTGTATTAAACATTGATCCATGTTAATAATTTGATGGGAACGTTGTTGATAAAATCCACCAATCAAGCCACCTTCATGTTCACCAATTGGTACTTGAGCCTTATTACGATAACGCCATGGTTCGGACATACCGAGTGTTGGATGGACAATCGTATTAATTTTCCCAATTCGTTCTAAAACATTTTGAACCTGCTTATGCTTTATTTTCAGCTGCCCCTCGTAGTTTAAATGCTGTAATTGACAACCGCCACATTCTTTATAAATGGGACAAGGAGCTTCTACTCGATAAGGGCTTCTCTCCTGAATTTCTACTAATCGACCAAAGCCATAATTTTTATTGGTTTTTATTACTTTAACTTTCGCCTTTTCTCCTGGCAATCCATTGGGGATAAAAAGTGGATAACCTTCCACTTTCGCTACCCCTGATCCATCATGGGTTAAATCTTCAAAAACTATATCTATAATATCGTTCTTTTGAACGGGTAAAGTTCTACTCATCATCGTCTTCCTTTACTTCAATTTTTCCGAAAGAGTGAAACAGTGGTAATTGTATCATATTATAGGACAAGCTAAAAGGAGGGTATCGGATTCTTTTCATTTTGAATGGTTGGATTACTACTATACCTTTTGAAATACTGCTCCCATTTCCCTTTTCTCCTGTTTCCATACACAAAAGGGCTTTGACAAACCTTCTCTCTACCTTTTTCACCCTTATCTACAAATTAGTATCCACTTTCCTAAACAAAAAAAGAAGGGGATTCTGTATCTCCCCCTCACCTTATCATTCTTCTGTATCATTTTCCTTTTTAGTCAACAAACGATCCGGTCTGTCTTCCTCCCTGATTTGGGAAAGTGGCACAAATAAATCAAAATGACGATATAGATTCGTGAATTCTGCTGGCAATAAACCACCAAATTCTCCATCCAGATTTAATTGAACTTTATCTTCTGATGTTACTTTTATATGGTTAGCATTTGTATAAATTACATTTGGATCATTTATATGCTCTCCTCTAAGAGCTAGTGATGCAATTCGAATAAAATCAGCTAAGTTTAATTTCTTTAATATTAGTAAAGAAAATAGTCCGTCATTAATAGAAGCACCAGGAGCTAATTTTTCAAATCCACCAACTGAATTCGTTAATCCAACTAAAAATAACATAGCTTCGCCTTCAAAAAGCTTACCATCATATTCAATCTTTACATTCGTTGCCTTTAAAAAGGGAAGCATTTCAATGCCCTTTAAATAATAGGCAAGTTGTCCAAGCATTGTTTTCAACTTACTAGGAACTTCATAAGAGATCTCTGTTAAGTGACCACCACCACTGATATTGATAAAATACTTATCATTCATTCTTCCAATATCAATTGGTATAGTTTCCCCTTTAGTTATGATATCAACTGCTGCCATGATATCCCTTGGAATATGTACTGCTCTAGCAAAGTCATTTGTGGTACCCACCGGAATAATCCCAAGCTTTGGTCGATATTCTTGTTCCGCCATTCCATTTACCACTTCACTGATTGTTCCATCTCCACCGGCAGCTATTACTACGTCAAACTTTCTTTCCACTGCTACTCTTGCAGCATAGGTAGCATCTTCTGGACCAGTTGTCGCATGACACGATGTTTCATATCCTGCTTCTTCCATTCTCCTTAACACTTCTGGTAAATGTTTTTTAAAGGCTTCCCGCCCTGAAGTAGGATTATAAATAATTCTTGCCCTTTTCATTTCCATCATCCTAAATTATAATTTCATATTTATTTCCATAGCCAATAACATCATAAACGATAAATCTTCTTTTTAGCAATTTTTAAAGCTATTAATAATAATAAGTTTTAGTCTACATTAGCACATTATAACCCGATTAGTATCTTCCCAATCTTTGCTTTTAGACTACACACATTTATTTTGAATTAATCAATCGTTTGTTTAACTATTATTCGACATAAATTAACTTATTTCTTCAAGTACTTCTTTATGTCTTACTACTATTTAATAATTCGTTACTTCCAATTCTCCACTATTATTAACAGATATACTGGAACTTCCTTTTCCTTTTTGCAAGGTAGCATTTGTTGAATTATTATCTTTCGACTTGTCTTCCCATTTATCTGATTCTCTATTATTGATTACGGTGTTTTCTACAGATACCTTAACATTATTTGTTTCATTCAAATATAGCCCTACATTGGAAGCATTATTTACTGTCCAATTATTCTTCAAGTCCCTTGGATTGATGATAACTTCATTCTCCATATTTAAAATTTCAAGTTTTTTATTAGTAGGTACTAGAATAGTAGCTTGTAAAGTAGAAGATGTTGATAAGAAATCAGACTGATGACTTGGCATTTCCTTTATATAAATATATAATGTATCCCCTTTTTGCGTGACTTGCAGATAATCTTCCGGCTTTTTTATTTGTAGATTGTCAGACTTACTTGCTCGATAAGTACCGAATAACGAAAGATCTTTTTCATTTGTCCCTTCAATAGTAAGTGGATTTTGCTGATTCTCTGATTCTAAAACGATTCTATCAATACTTTCTGATACTTCATAAGTGAATTTTGGAAGATCTTTCGTCACTTCTTCTCTATTTACCCCTTGCTCGATAAAATGAGCTAGACCAGATGCTTGTAATAAAACCATACAAGTCCCAGCAGCACCAATTATTCCAACCATAATAATACTAAATAAATCAAAGCTTAAATAAGGCTTTTCTTGTTTTGAAGAAAACAGATACAACAGAATTTCCAAACCTAAGATAACTAATATAATTGGCCACCATACTTTTAATACAGTAATAATCGACCATTCAAAAAATTGAGTTAAAAATAGAAACATGCCAAGAAATACTAGGGATATTCCCATTGAAAAAGTTCCGACTCTCCATGTTCTCATGATAATATCCTCCCTTCCCTCTCCTTATTTTTGCTTCTTTTTTGTTCCAGACAACAAACGAATTCCACCAAATATAAGCAATATACAAACAATACCTGTTTGAAAATACTGATAAAATAGAAAGGTTAAATCAATATGAATTATGTCTCTAATCATCGGAGAAAAAATTGGCAAAATAATGTTTACTACTAAGTAATAAAACCCAACCACTAATAATCCAATCGCAAACCATTTTTGATAATTAATAAGATACGAGATCACAGGTATATCCTCAAGGTCTTCTTCCCCTGCCTTTGATGCCTTTTGTAAACCATCAAAGAAACTATAGAACCATATAATTGGAATAACGAATAAAAATAACCCTAATCGCAATTCATTTAAAATAAAAATGGAAAATAGGAAGGCAGCCATCAATTGTATTCCTCGTTGTTGTAATCCTAAGTACAAATGTCCTGCGCCTGGAAAAACAGATAAAAACGTTGCGATAAACTTACTTTTCTTCCCATCTTCTCTTGTCTTTTCAAAATCTTGAAAAATAGTGTTATCCTCTAGCGTATAGCCCTTCTCTTTACGATTGAATTGTTGAGTAACATCATAAAAGCCATATATCCATATAACAGGAAGGATAGCAAGAAATAATAAAAACTCACTTGTACTAGTTAAAAAAGCAACAAACAAAATCATAATCCCTAAACCTAGGAATGTCGTTAAAAGTGTAATCCCACGGTATACCAACCCTAATTGAATATGCCCTAGACCAGGTACAAATGATAATACAATGGTATAAAACCTTTCTGACTCAGCTGTTTTTACCAATAAGGGACCTTCTTCATTTTGCTGATCCGAATGATTAGTACGAGCCCGTTCTTTTAAATATCTACTTGTTGTAATCAATGTATCAATGAAACTAATACAATAAATGATAAAACCTACTGAAATGACTAAAAACGTAAACCCACTATAGTACCATGAACTAGCAATGATAACAGACACTAGTGCTAGTCCAAATACAGCCATCCCATAAAAAATACCTCTTAGCTTTTTTCCAATATAGAAAAGGCCACCGCCTGGAAAAAAAGCCAAAATTGTTGCCACAATTGGATTCTTCATTACTTACCTTCCTCCTTCTTACTACCATCCCATGTATCAATCCAGGCAAATGTCTTATTTACTAGTCCTTCTGATGATTTTTCTTGCGGAAATTCCGCTTTCTGTATGGTTTCAGTATGCTTAATAATTGTTTGAAAAACGCCAGTATTCATAAGCACCAATGTAACACAGGCAGCTATTGCATAGTGGAAAATAGATGATTGATAAAAGGCTCGCTTTGATTGTACATTTGGAGCTTCCTCTACACGCTCAGCTGCAATTCCCTTCATAATACCATCCATAAAAGTTGTCTCATCAAAAATTGAAGGAAGCATTTCCTCTTGTTCGTCTACCGCATTCATATATAATTCTAAACAGTGGTCACATGTATATAAATGGTCTTCGAGAAGTGTTCGATCTGTTTCCTTTAAGTCATTGTTCACATACTTCAGCCAGAGTTCATAAGAATAATGTGTTGTCATAAAAATTCTTCCTCCTTCCAATGATTTTTGATCCAGAGTCTTGCTCGATATAGCTTGGTCTCAATCGTTTTCACTTGCACATTTTGTTCACTAGCAATTTCTTGATAACTCTTTTCCTCGATGTAAAAGCCATAGATAACATCACGATAATTTTCAGGTACTTCTTTAAGTCGACTCTGCACAAGCTTCTGACGCTCACGCTTTATTACTTCTAATTCTACATTATTACTTTCCGGACTTTCTATCTGTAATTCCATTTCCTCCACAACATCTTCTCTTCTTCGTTTTTGCTTCCTTTTTACATCGATTGCATGATTAATGGCTATTCTTGTCAGCCAAGTTTTAAAGCCTTGATTTTCATACTTAGGGAGAGAGGTATAAATTTTAATGAATACTTCTTGAGTAGCATCTTCGGCTTCTTTTTGATCTTTTAAAACACTGAAGACGGTTCGAAAAAGATGATTGCGATATTTTTCTACTAATATGCGAAAAGCATGGTCATTTCCTGCAATTACCTTTTCTATCAATAGTTGATCACTTATAGCCTCTCCCCCCTTTCTTTCTCTCTTTATTTATCTATCTATTTTATAGACGTTGAAATTTCTCTCATCCCTACACTTATCTAAAAATAAAACTCTATTAATAATTTTCTTCCTATGTAATAGTACCATTAAAGAATGAAACTTTTTACCATATTTTTCGTATTAATTAGTCAGCCAACAAGTAAAGGAGAAATGTATATTGTATTATTTATTAGCATTGTTGTTATTATCACTTAATCCATTTATATGGAAGACACACCTAAAGAAAAACTTTTTAAGTCTTCAGATACTAAGACTACTCGCAGGGATACTTGTTATTTTTTGTCTTGATTATTTCCTATTAATTGATCATTCCCAGCAAGCATTTACCTTAGTAGGACTTATATTTATCGCTATATCGTTATTCTT
>DATMFU010000177.1:0-2337 GCA_035556015.1 Niallia sp.
ATTATGGAGAACGCTAAACTAATACATAGTATGTCTAGGGTTGGTCGTTGTATCGATAATGGACCAATCGAAGCGTTTTGGGGGACTCTAAAAGTAGAGAAGTATTATTTACATAAATTTGAGACGTACGAAGAGTTAGAACATGCGATTGATACATATATCAAATTCTATAACAACGAACGTTATCAAGAAACATTAAACGGCTTGAGCCCCTTAGAATACAGGTCTCAAGCCGCTTAAAGTTTTTTTATTATTTCCACTGTCTACTTGACAGCAGTTCATTAATTGAGAAATTAGGCTTTATTTATTTTGTTGCTCCCTATTTGGTCATACGAAGAGATGTTCTTATTCCACAAACAGCTTCCCATCTATAGTCAAATTCAACTATCAAGCGTTTTTTTCTGTAGAAAGCTCTTTTTGTTTACGGAATATAATCAGATAGTAAGTTACATAGTATGCAAACATAATCAACATTAAACCCGAAGTCCATGAATTTCCGACAGCGTAACTAATATTCTGAAAATCGTTATCCTGTCCCTGTTGCTGCAACTTACTCAAATCACCTAATATATACAAATTATAAATACGATAAATTAATCTTAAAAAGAAAATTGCCGACACTGCACTGCCAATCCAAGTATTTGGACGATAATACCAGTATCCATCCCGTTTTTCGAAATTAGTCATCTTGGAGCCGTAATAGGCTAGGGCAATACCTATTAATATACCGATAAAATCAGAAATTAAATTTATTGGATGTAATGCTCCTCCACTAATTAGTAGCATTCCTATGATCAGAAAAATAAAAATTCTTCGAATCAGCTTCCTCTGAATCAATTGCTGCCACCCTATATTTCGACGGACACGACGATAGATTACAAAAACTAAAAGTGCAGAAATGATAATAATTGTACTGGCAGATAGTTGCATATAACCCCCCCTTCTAATTTAAAAAATTTTTTATGATTATTCGTTAAATTGTATTGTGATAATATACCTATAATTACTGCATTCAAATTTTCAACATAACTATACTATTCAATCAGACAATCTCAAATTCCTTTATAAACAAGGCGAACTATTATTCAAAATGATTTCATTCCACAATCTGCCCGTAAAAGTAAAAAAGAGCCTCTTCATGAAAACCCCCGTTTGTTGAAGTTCGTTTTCAACTAAAAATTTAGATATTTTACAATTCTCCAATCATCATAAACAAAAACATAACCAAGAACATTAATGAAGCTAGCCAATCATGATAATACCTTTTTTCACTTTTCTCCTCACGCCACTCTTCAATTCCTCGAAAGAAATGTACTGATGCTAAGAATAACATTATAGGAAAAAATACAAGATTATTAGCAACCACATAATATGTAGATACAACAAATAAAATTATAAGAAGTATTTCTAAAGTTACAAATACTCTCTTTCTTCCTTTAGTTAGAATACTCTTTTTAACTTCTTTAATGTTTAAAGTCCTTTTTAAATAAAGCTCTGACAATAACAGATAGATTAATAAAATAATTATTATTCCTATAATACGTGTAGTTATGGTCATTAACTCTCCCCTTCCACTTCTAAACTTTACCATATATTACCACAAAAAATACTCAACTTTTTTATTGAACTAAATTACTCATTTTTTATTTAAAAACTTTATATCTTTTTAATAATTCAAAGAATGCTTGAATTAACATACGCGATAGTGGTGTAGTCAAAGGAAGCAAAATAAAGGCATATATTGTTCCCCAAATCAATACTCCCTCTACATTAACACTTGTGTATCCGTTGGCTGTATAGGTTCTAATACTTCCTCCCCTTACGATAAATTCTCCAAATAGAGGACCAAAGGTTCCACTGAAAAGTGTGATAAATAATGCTGATATTAGGCTTAGTAACCAAAGTTTTTTATTTGAAACGTTTTCTCGTTTTGCAAAATAAAATCCTAATATCGCAAATGTAAATATAAAAGGTAAAATCGTAGCAAAATAAAACCATCTCTCACCAAATAATGATGTAAAGCCTCCTGCCAATCCCTGTGCAATCAATATAAACATAAAGGAAATACAAAATGATAAAATCAAACCAAAGATAATTCCAATCATAATTCCTTTTATAATTTTCATAACGATGCTTCACCCCCATTAATATTCTACAGTGAATACGTGAAAGCTTTCCTTGACAATATGGCCCTTAAGTAGAAAAACGCGATCCTCTTCTCGAAGAATCGCGCCCTTTAGTTGAATAGGATTTCTAGTATTTTTTGTTTTAAATACCCGTACTGACTTTCATTTGTATCTGCAAATGCTTCTTCTCTATTAGAAGGAATGTCCCTAT
>DATMFU010000178.1:0-2270 GCA_035556015.1 Niallia sp.
GATTTAGGTTCCATATTTATTTTAGTACCATCACTTAATTTAAATGAACGTACAGTATGGGGCTCGTTATAAACACCTTCATTAGCAAAAGCACTATAAGCACCAGCCATTTCTATAGTACTAGCATCAAATGCACCTATAGAAGATGACTCATAGGCTTCCTCTAGTGGTATGCCTAAATTTACAGCAAATTCTTTCGCTTTGTCAGAACCAACTGCTTTAAATGCTTTTAAAGCAGGGATATTTCTCGACATTTCTAATGCTTTTCGCATTGTTAAAGAACCTTTATAAGTATTATCCCAGTTATTAATTGGTGTACCATCTGAATAAGTAGTCGGTTCATCAACAATTGTTTGATAAGTTCCCCATTTTAGATATTCGATGGCTGGGCCATAATCTAAGATTGGCTTAGCAGTCGACCCTACATGTCTTTTAATATCTGTTGCATAGTTAGTTCCAAATTTAACATCTGGATCACGATCCCCGCCGAATGCAAGAACACCACCAGTTTTAGAATCAAGTAATGTTATACCTGCTTGGAATTCTTCGTCTGGAAAAGGAACGATTTCTCCTTCATACATTAATTCATCTACATATTCTTGTGCGTCTTTATCCATTGTTGTATAGATTTCTAAACCATCTGTATATACATTCACATCTGGATATTTATCTTCAATTTCTTTCACTACTTGTTTAATAAATGGATCATATGGAAGTTTATTAGTTTCTCGATCTTCTTCGGCTACAAGAGAATCCGTTACTGGTACCTTTTGAGCTTCCTCCATTTCAGCTTTTGTAATATACCCATGTTGATTCATTAGAGAGAGAACGATATTTCGACGTTTCTCTGCTTTTTCTGGGTTATTAAAAGGGTTATACGTATTTGGTGCTTGTGGCATCCCTGCTAAGAGAGCTGCTTCGGAAAGTGTTAATTCATCTAATGGCTTATTAAAATATGCTTTGGCTGCTGTTTTAACACCACTCATATTTTCAGACATATATATTTTATTTACATACATCTCAAAAATTTCTTCTTTTGAATATTTTCTCTCTAATTCAAGTGCAAGCCATGCTTCTTGTGCTTTACGACTTAATGTTTTTTGTGGTTGATTAAAGAAGAAGTTTTTGACTACTTGTTGAGTGATAGTACTAGCACCTTCTGCTCCAAAGCCGTCTTTGAAGTTAGCAATAACTGCTCCTCCAAGTCGAATAGGGTCAATACCGTGATGTTTAAAGAATCGAGAATCTTCTGTTGCGATAAAAGCATTTCGAACAAGATCCGGGATATCTTCGTATTTAACGTAATCACGGTTTACGGCACCAACCTTAGCAATTTCTTTATTATTTTTATCATAAATAGTAGAAGAAATAGAATCTTTTAATATTTCAGGGTCAAGCTTTGGAGCATCTTTTACCATCATTGCAAAAGTAATACCTCCAGCTATAATCCCAATAATTCCAATCGTTAATATTATGAGTAGGATTCGCTTAAACAATTTCGTTCCGCTTTTTTTCTTTTTATTATTTGGTGACTTTTTCTTTGCGGCTTCAAGTTGTTTTCTGCGCTCCTCCCGAGTTTGGTATTTTTCTGTCATGTGAAATTCCTACCTTTCTATAAAACCAGCAAAAGGACTAGTTATCGAATTCATATAAATAATCGATAATTTTAATATAGTCAATTCTAGGCTTAAAACCAAGTGATATGGGATGTCCATATCGAGTTAATTCTTCTTTAGTAATTGATTTGCGTCCTCCAGTATTCATTCTTTCCCAAAAAACAAAAAGTTTTGTTGCATCTAAATAAAAGATTTCATTTGTCGCGGAGAAAGAGATAATAACAAAGCAGATACCTTTTTGTTCTACTACTAAACCCATATGTTTAATTTGATGTTCATGAAAGTTGCTTAAAGGAAAAGAATTTGCATTTTTCGTTTCCTTTGCCTCAAAATCAATATATTTACCTTTATAAACACCGTTGTAGTCGGTTGTAGAAGCTTGCTTGAAATAAGCCTCTTTAATGACTGCAGCACTTCTTTTTGGGTAATCAACCTGAACAATTTGTACAGGAGTAGGCTTTTTATGTATAACTGCTTTGCCCAATTCTAAATAATATTTATTTGTTTCATTTAAGTCATCTTCTAATGTCATTCCCCTATTACTATAATTGATTTTCTTTTTTTGTTCAGGTTTATTTTGTCCATTCTGAACATATTTTTTCCCATTTGGATAATGAATCTTCATCTTTTCACCTCTCAAAGATTCTTTCAAGA
>DATMFU010000179.1:0-3606 GCA_035556015.1 Niallia sp.
TCTTCTCATTTGTTGTCGTCATATTAAACAAAATAGCATGGAACCATTAGAATCCCTTAGCTCTATGCATGAAAGGATTTCAGAGATTGTACGTTATCTGAATGGCCATTATATGCATAAACTCACCCTCCAATCAGTGGCAGACAAATTTTATGTAAGTCCATACTATTTAAGTCGTTTTTTTAAAGAAGCGACAGGCTTTACCTTTGTTGAGTATTTAAACAGTGTTAGGATAAAAGAAGCGAAGAAGTTGTTAGAGAGCTCTACTATGAAGGTAACTATTATTTCCAAGAAAGTTGGATTTGGAAGTGTTACCCACTTTGGTAGAGTATTTAAGGAAGTTACTGGGTATGTTCCGTTGTATTATCGAAAGAGGAAGAGATAAGCTGCTATTTTTTTGGTAAAATGTAACCGTTATCTCAATAAAAAATGTCTTATACATTATTCTACTTAAAATTCTAATAATCAAATAAGAGACTGGCATATAACATTAATGATAGGAAACTTACGGAAGGGAGTTTTAATATGAAACACAATCCAATTAAGGTTTTTCTTGCTGCAGATTCAACTGTACAACAATATGAGGATGATCCATATCAAGGAGGATGGGGAGAGTTCCTTTCAGATTATTTCACGAAAGAAGTGGAAGTGGTTAATCATGCAATTGGTGGTAGAAGCTCGAAAACCTTTGTGGAAGAAGGCAGATTAACTAAAATAGTGGAATCTATGGGTACAGGTGACTATCTCTTGATTCAAATGGGGCATAATGATGCGACAAAAAGTAGACCAGAACGATATACAGAGCCTTTTACAACCTATAAAGAATATTTAAAAATATATATTAAAAATGCTAGATTGTGTCAGGCAGAGCCAGTGTTAATTACGCCAGTAGCTAGATTACATTATGAAAATGGGGTATTTATAAATGACTTTCCAGAATACTGTCAAGCAATGAAGGAGGTAGCAACGGAAGAGAATGTCCGCTTGATTGATTTAATGGAAAGAAGTCTTCATTTATTTGAAGCATTGGGCTACCAAGAAGTACTTCCTTATTTCATGGCTTCCATAAATACTTGTGATTATACCCACTTTACAAAAAAGGGTGCAAATGAAATGGCGAAATTGGTAGCAGCGGCAATAAAAGAACAAATACAACGGATTTCAGTGTACATAAAGATGTAGCTAATCTTATCCACCACTAGCACACTCTTTGATTAAAAAACATCCATTCTATTAAAAGTTTGGATGTTTTCACCTTGTTATTAGAAATTTTTAACATCAATATAGTGAAAACGCATTCATAATTTTCAAAGAATATGCAATAATAGAATTATATGATTGGTGTTAGCAATATGTTTGGAGTGGTATTAATGGGATGGAAGAACATTAGTAACCTGTTTGTGAAACGTTTTCGTTGGAATGGAAGCTTTCATCGAAATAGCTTTATCCTTCTTTTGCTTATTACTAGTATTCCAGGTTTAATTACTGGTTTATTTATTTACTGGTTTGCCGTTAATAAAGTGGAAGATGAAATTATGTCATCAAATGCTAGTCAAATCGTCCAAAGGGCGAATAATATGAATGAACAATTTCAATACATAGAGGAATATACAACCCATTGGGCATTTGAGCCACGATTTGGAGATTCATTAAAGGATATAAACTTTGTCGAACAATTTACAGAGACAAATGATATAACGACAACCTTATTATTATTACAAGGTAGCCATAACTTAATTAGTAATGCAGAGTTGTATTTAGATTTAGAGAATCCTATCTTATTTAAGCCATCCTATAATCCTTTGAATGAAGAGGAGAATTTGTTTTATAAAAGTTTATTAACAAAAGAAACACAACTTCATTGGGTAGAGTATACCGTCAATGAAAAGGAAAAAAATCTCGCTTTTGTTAGTGAATTGCCGATCACTAGTAAACAACCATTTGGTTCCATCATTGTGACCCTTAATCAGAAGAAACTTCTTGAGTTATTAAAAACATTAACCCCATATGATAATGGCGCAACTTTTCTATTAAATGAAGATAATAAAGTAATCATATCTTCTGATAGCACGAAACAATCTAACTTTGCACAAGCAATAAGAGAAGAATTAGATAAACATAAGGAAAAAAGTGGGTCTTTCCCCTTTGAATATAATCATGTCATTTATTCTGTTTCTTATGGTGATTTCACACGAATTAACACAAGTTGGAAGTATGTTTCTGCCGCACCTATGTCCTCTATTACAGCGCCAATTGTTTTTATTTCAAGATTAATTCTGGTTATAAGTGGTTCAGCTCTCGTCCTAGCTTTTATACTGTCATGGTTTACTTCGATGAAAATATATTCTCCGATTAGAAAATTACTACATAATTTAACAGGTGATGAAACGAAAAATTGGGAACAAAAGGGGAAAGATGAATTTTCCATTATCGAACAACATTGGATGGAAATGTCCCATAAAAGTAATCTTCTGCAAGATCGCCTTTCCGAGCAATTAATAGAATTGAAGAATAGTTTTATTTATAAATTAGTACAAGGTTATTTATTTCATTATCAGGAAGAAGATCTGCGTAAGAAAATGGAGGCGTATGGTTGGAATTTAGATAACCAGTCATTTATTGCTGTTGATCTCCAATTAACCGGTATGGCTGATTTAAAAGAAAGTTTCTCTGATAAAGATGATGAGTTAATTATTTTCATGGCTATTAATATCATGGAAGAATTAGGACAAGAAGCATTTAAACAATTTAATGTGATTAAGTTCTCTGATTTGTCCGCTGGGATGTTAATAATATTTCCTAGTGAATACTCGATTCGAGAAGAGCTGCATTCCTTCGCAAAAGACGTGACCGATGCAGTGAATAAGATTTTGAATTTACAAGTAACCCTCACCTTTAGTCAAACAACGAATTCTGTGAAAGAAATTCCTTACATATTTGAAGAAGTAAGAACGGGAAAACGATTTAGAATGTTTGAGAACATCAACCAAATTATCGACTTAGAGGAAAATCCAAATAATAACTGCAATGTAGATTTCCATTATCCTTTTGCTACGGAAAAAGAAATTATGCAAGCTATTCGAATGGGACAAAAAGAAGAAACAGAAGAATTAATTAGCAAATTCACACATGAACTCACAAGAAATGAAATAAGTGAAATGTATATCCAACAAGCTGTTCTGCAATTATATAGCAGTATTCAACATGAAATTCTCTATTCAGGTATTCATCCAAATGACTTATTTGAAGGGAAGAATATGTTCCAAGAACTTTCCCAAATTCGTGATCTTGATAGGATTAATAACTGGTTTATCCAGGATGTTATTACACCATATATTCACAGATTAGAAGGCAGAAAAAATTTAGAACTAAAAAGAATAATAGAGAAAGTACTGTCCGTATTAAAGGAAAATTATATGAACGACATTTCTTTAGAGAGTTGTGCAGATGATGTTGGGACAAATCCTTATACGCTGAGTAAAGCATTTAAACAAATAGTGGGGATTAACTTTATTGATTATCTCACTCAATTAAGGATGGAGAAAGCAAAAGAACTACTTATTCATTCAGATATGAAAATAAATGACATCGCGGAAAGTGTAGGAT
>DATMFU010000180.1:0-2345 GCA_035556015.1 Niallia sp.
TGAGCATTTAACAACTGTAGGAATAGCTGAAGCTAATGCATGTTCGACAACATGTAGAGCTCCATCATATTGTTGAATTTCAGGAAACTGTATCCAAATTCCTTCTGTAAAATATTTAACAGGATACATATTATTCTCCTCAATAAGCTCAGAGGATCCCCCGCCGAATAAATTTACTCTCTTATACCCCCATAGTCTTCTTGTTATTTCAAGCTTTCCTCTTCCTATCTCTAATAGTTTATTACTATTATCTCTTTGCACTTCTTCAACAATATAAATTGAATCATTTATTTGGGCTCTTGTCGTATAATCTGCCTTAAATGGTATAGCAATAATTTCATTTTTGCTTGGAAGTATTCGGTTTACTTTATATGTTCGCTGGTTGTATAAGAACACTGCGCCATAATGATAATCTCTTAGTAATGATTTTTCATCAACACCCTCAAATAGAATCTCTCTATTGGTACCTTGTTGACTTATAACATCATATACTTTACTACTACTTAATAGATTATTATACTTAAGTTCCTGTGTACTCAGTTCCCATGTCCCTCTAGTTACTTCCACCATTTTGGTTTCAAAACCTTCAGCCTTTCGCGCTGCAGATACTTTAAATAAACTATGGGCTGATGTCAGCTTACCATTAAGTTCATGTGCTGCATATTGCATATGCTCTGCTACAATATTGGCATTTGCAATGTCTATGGTAACTTGCTCTGATTCCCGTTCCATAAATTCTATAGAATTAGCTGCATAATACTGTTCCAGAGGATCTTCCTGGAAGATTTGAATGACAAGGCCAGGACCTTTCCTTCCTACTCTCCCTGCTTGCTGAAGAAAACTAGCTTTACTCCCAGCATATCCTATCATAATACAAAGGTCTAAATCGCCAATATCAATTCCCATTTCTAGTGCAGATGTTGAAACAATACCTACTAATTCACCCTTTTTAATCTTATTCATAAGCTCTTGCTTTTTATATGCATTTAACTGAGCATGGAAAGGAGAAAATAATTCTGTTGGTATATCTTCCCTACTCTCAAGTACTTCACCTAATTTAGATTTTATTGCATTATTCAATTCAAAACTTCCTGTAGCAGTTGCTTTTCTATTTCCATAAAAAATTATTGTTTTTGGGAGCTTCTTATAAGTTCCAGCAAGTGTCCTTAAGATTTCAATGGCTTCTGAGATGGGAGCTCTTCTTGTTCGATTCTCTGACTCTTGTTCTAGCTTCCCTGGATTCCAAAGCAATATTTCTCTTTTATATGCTGGACTACCATCCCTCTCAATCAAGTGAAAACCTTTTACTCCTTTTAACCCAGTAATTTCTTCAGCCAATTCTTTTGGATTCCCAATTGACGCTGAGCAAGATATAAATTGAACATTTGTCCCGAGTGCTTTACACAAAGACCTTAAGCGCCTTAGTAACATAGCCACTTTAGAACCTAATACACCATTGTAGGCATGCAGTTCATCTACAATCACATATTTGAGATTTCCAAAGAATCTAATGTAATCTTTTTTTCTTTTAAAATGAACAGCACCTTGAAGGATAAAATGTAAATAATGAACATTTGTTAGCCAATATCTAGCAGATTGATATGTTAATTCTTTTACAGAGTCAGATTTCCCACCTTCAAGTACTCCTACTCCAATTTTCTTTTCTCCTATATGAAGAGTCTTGTACCCAAATGAAGAGTTCTCGTTAGTAACGTGATCATCAAACATATCCAGCGATTGAAGTTGGTCTCTCGTTAATGCTTTTAATGGTGAAAGGTAGAGAACAGTAGAATCCGCATCTTTTAAAAGTGTTTCAAGAGCAGGAATTGTATAAACCAGTGATTTACCTGATGCTGTTCCTGTGGTTATAACAACATTTTCTCCACTTCTTACTTTGTTAATCGCTTCAGCTTGGTGAGAATATAGCCTCTCAATACCCTTCTTTTTTAATTTACTAGAAAGTTCATTTGTAAGTGGAAAATCCAAATCACCAAACTCTGCCGCTTTTCGTGGAACAGAATACTGTTCTACACTTGCACTGACCTTTCCACTTACTGTTTTTATGCTGGCTACTATATCTTCAATAGGAGTTTCTTTAAAAGATAACGTTTCTCTACGATTATCTAGTAACAGCTCTTTTTCTTCAGGGGTAAGAAACATTTCATTTATCATCAATTCACAATTTTGACAGTATACTCCATCTTCTAAGTTAAGATGAATTGCTTCTATCCAATTATCCACGTGAATGCCGTTTGAAGGTTGTCTTATTTCTCTTTTATATGAATTCCCTTTGAACTTTTTACTAATTTGAAAGAAATAGAATTGTTTTTTCTTAGTCGTAAGAC
>DATMFU010000181.1:0-2617 GCA_035556015.1 Niallia sp.
TGTTAAAGCAGAAAGTAATGATACATGGCAATCGCCAATCAGCTTTGATATTCAATTAATGTCTTGGAAACAAATTGATTCCATTATTCCGAGATATAGTAAATTCACGATTATTGATGTAGAAAGTGGTAAGCTTTTTCATGTACAAAGAAGAGCTGGAAGTCAGCATGCAGATGTTCAGCCAATTACTCCAAAAGATACAAAAATAATGAAGGACATATATAATGGTAAATGGAGTTGGAAAAGAAGGGCAATTATTATTATGGTAGAAGATAATTGGTATGCAGCTTCTATGCACGGAATGCCCCATGGAGCAGGTGCCCTAAATAATCAATTTCCAGGACATTTTTGTGTTCATTTTTTAGGAAGTACTACTCATAAATCAGATAAAATGGATTTTTCACATATGTTAATGGTTTATAAAGCAGCAGGAGAATTAGAGGACCATTTAAATCATCTCCAACCAGATGAAGTGGTAAAAGCATATATAGCTGGAATAAAAGAACAGGATACATCTATTCTAGAACATATTACAATTCGTGAAAACTGGGATCAGCTTTTTACATCCATTGAAAATATTAAGTTAAGGGAAATAGATCCATTAGAACATCAAGTTTCTATTAACACGTTACAACTTGATATAAAGGTTGAATTAGATGTATATGAAAAGAATAATCCATCTCATAGAGAGAAGAAAAACTTTCAACTAATAAGATATTCTCCATTAGAACCATGGAAAATAGCAGAAGTAACAACACTATCTAAGTAAAGAAAGAGGTACCTAAAAATAGGTACCTCTTTCTTTTATTTCATTTCTCCAAACTTTATAAAAGTCTTTTCATCTTCAACTAATCCACAAGCAGCACATTGAATTCGATAGTCTGGCCCATTATATCCCATATGGAAGGGAGAAAGATTTTCAGACGTGTACTCTTCTACTACACCGCCAGTTTGTGGATCTAGTTTTACCGATTGTGCAACTTGTTTAATAATATTAAAGCGAGTTCGATTCGTTTTGCAATTAGGACAACAATATGGTGTATTCATAATACTACTCCATTCTGAATTAAACTTTTTATGTACTATTATTTTTCCACAAAAAAGAGGACTTATACATAAGAACAATAGTGCCTATTTGAGCGTAATAAAAAAGTATTATTGTTATATAGTTGTCTTATATGTAAATAAATTGAGGACTAAAAAATTTGTCAATAGAAAAATCTATCTAATTCATGGTTTTTTTGTAATTTATTTCCAGTTAATAGATAGATAATACATTCTTTTTTAGGAAGAAGACAAGTAGCTAGATTTACGATTCTATCAGTCTTTTTATAAAATATGTAAATATTAGGTAGAAAGGTTTTGTATAAGGCTTGTACATTAATAGTTATATATGACAAAAATATGACAAAATTCATGTGGTATGATTGATTTGTAAGCAACACACCTAACAAAAAATTATATAAGTATACGATGAAACAGAATTTATTGTATTTTAGGAGGATCATATTCATATGAAAAAGAAAAATATCATTTTATCTATAGCAGCAGCATCAACACTATTAATCGCAAGTCCACTTACTAATAAAGTAGAAGCAGCATCTTCACAACCAACTACTAAAGAGGTAAAAGTTTACTATCAAACTCATAATCTTTCAAAAGAAGATCTTGATGAATTAGTAAAGAAATATTCAACAAATTATCAAATTGACATTGATTCTTTCATCAATCAATTAAAGGCAAATGCCGTAAATACGAATAAACAACCCGTATCAAATAAAACAACTCAACCAACAAGTACTTCGGATAGTAAAACGAATACAACTGGTACAAAGAATAATTCAGTAGAGCAGACTACAAAAGATAAACAATCAACTACGAATACTACTGCAAATGAAAATACTAGTACGAATCAATCAACAAATCAAGCAACAACGCAAAGTTCTTTAAGTGCTTTTGAACAACAAGTTGTCGACTTAACTAACAACGAAAGAGCAAAATATGGACTAGCTGCTCTAAAAATTGATACAGATTTAAGTAAAGTAGCAAAAGCAAAATCCCAAGATATGAGTACAAATAATTACTTTGATCATAATAGTCCAACCTATGGTAGCCCATTTGATATGATGAAATCATTTGGAATTTCATATAAAGCAGCAGGTGAAAATATCGCTAAAGGTCAAACAACACCAGAAGAAGTTGTAAAAGCTTGGATGAACAGTGAAGGTCACCGTGCTAATATACTAAGTGAAAAGTTCACACATATAGGTGTAGGATATGTTAAAGATGGTAACTACTGGACTCAACAATTTATCGGCAAATAATCTATTTACTAGTATGACAAAAAATCCTAAGAGATATTCTCTCTTTGGATTTTTTAGTTGGAAAATATATAAAATACTGGTTTTTTTTCTAAAAAATATATATAATAGTTTTTCCTGTATAACTTTTTGCTATCATATACACAATAAAAGTAGTAGCTGGTTATTAGGAAGAAATACATTTTAGGAGAATTGCTAGTGAAGATTAGACAAGGAATGTTAAAAGATTTACCTGAAATTTTAGATATTCTACATAGAACATTGGTTATTATGCATGAAGAAGGAAATGATCAATG
>DATMFU010000182.1:0-21252 GCA_035556015.1 Niallia sp.
CCCCCTAGAAAAAGCTTAATCAACCATTTTCTTCTAGTCAAGGATTATAATATAATATTTATAATTTTCTGCCAACTAACTCAATATGTTATTTTACTGCAAAAAAACACCCCCAAATCGTTGCTCTTTAACCATTTAGGAGTGTTCTT
Organism: Niallia sp.; assembly: GCA_035556015.1. Taxonomy (GTDB): domain Bacteria; phylum Bacillota; class Bacilli; order Bacillales; family Cytobacillaceae; genus Niallia. Next base: position 150 of record DATMFU010000182.1, read on the forward strand.
TTATTTAAGGTTTCACATATCTATATTCCAATTCATCATTGACCTCATTATATTCCACATACAAATCATGACCATTAAAGAACCATAAATCGGACTCTTCTACAAAAAAGGTTATGTCATCTTTTACTGTTTGTACTGCCGCATCTCTTACATTATTGTCGATCGTAAAAGCAAGTGCAAACCCTTCTTGTATTGGACTTGTTCCATAAATTTGCGAGTAAAACTTAATTCCACTTCCACTTTCTAACCCTACTTCTTCTTTAAACCAATTCATTGCTGCATCACTTACTATTATTTTCATCAGCCTCACCCTTTCTTCTATTCCCTTGAAACCATTTTTCTACCTGTTAAGATATCCGTTTTTTTGATATTTATAAATAGAGGCTTCTTTCCTTTTCATTCTAGTATAGCATTTATTTATATTTCATTTAAAAGGTTACCTCTCTACAAGTAGTGAATTTTTTGTGACATTGATTATATTTTTTCTTACTAGTGTACAACTATTTGAATCCTTATCGTCGAATTTCCCTATCAATCAAACTGGTAAACGTATTAACTAGTTAATAGCTACTCACCGCAATAACTTTTCATCTACATCTTTTGGTCTAGGCGAAAATAAATAAAGAGCATTAATCTTCTATAGAACACTACCTTTGACTGAAAAATATACATATATTAGATGAAAATATCATATTCCATTCGCTTAGCTGTATTTTTAGCAACCTGAGTTCCTACTAACTTTTTCACAAGATGAAAAGACATATTTATCCCGGCTGAAATCCCACCAGAAGTAAGAACATTTCCATCCTCTACAAATTTAACATCTCTCTGAACAGTCACTTCTGGGAATTCGTTTTCTAATCTATCATAACTTGCCCAATGGGTGGTTGCATTTTTTCCGTTCAATAGACCTGCTTTTGCTAACAATAGGGCTCCTGTACAAACAGAGGTCATTAATTCTACCTTTTTCCGTTGATCTACTATCCAAGCTATTACTTTATCATTATGTATTTCTCGTTCCCGTGCACCTTGTCCACCAGGAATAACTAAAATATCAAATGTAGGCATCGTATCAAAACAATAATCTGGTTGTACCCTTAAACCGTTACGGGCAGTTATCATTGCCCCTTTTTCCGATACCGTACCTACAAGAAAAGGTTTATGTCCATTTTCTAATACAGTGACAGAAAAAACTTCAAACGGTCCTGCGAAATCTAACACCTCTACGTCATCAAACAAAAAAATGCCCACTCTCCACTGTTTAGGATGCATGTAAGTTTCTCCTTAAATATCATTTTCTTTTAACAACAATCATTTCTAACCAAAATTTCTATCTAAAAAAAGCAGTAAATAACTACTTGCACAAATAAATAATGCTACTTTCGTTATGATATAGATGGAAAACTCAGATAAAGTTAGTTTTCTTTCTCTCTTGATTTTTTTAAAATGCCTATAATAATAGAATGAACATAGGAGTAGAATTATTGCTGATACTTGAAAGATATTTTCCAATAAATGCACCAAAAAATCATCCCCCTAATCTTATTATATATATCTTCTTGTTGATTTATTAATTACTTAAAGAAATATGTATCGTCAATGTAACTTGCTTTTCATCATTATAACAATATTTGGATTATTTTAGGATTTCTATTATCCTATTTATCCTTAAATGAATAATAAAACGGCCAAATCTTTATGTTTTTTCACTACTTATATCTTAAAAAAAAGGGTGTCCATTTATTGGAGTACATCAATCTATTAGACGCTATCTTTCATTCATTAATTAAAAAAGAAAAAATGGCATGCGAATTGGCACACCATTTTTATGTCATAGAACTATAAAATAATTTTCAGTTAATACTATCTTTATTATTATCCATAAACACATTTCTCTTATGCCATTTTAAATAAGGCTTATTCTCTGGATGAATCGAAATTTTTACTTTTTCCGCCAAACTATACTTAGGATAATCCTCTTCTGAAATTTGACTAGAGACATGTAATCTTCCTTGTCCATCAAAAGCGATTAATCCTTTTTCATATAGTGCATCGTGATTGCAGCATAATAAAATTCCATTATAAGGATCTAACCGTTCACTTTCTGAACTGTCCTTCCATGGTTTTGCCTTACTTGCTCTTAAAACTGCTTCTATATCAATGCCACATAGCGGACATTTATGATTCCAGAGTGGCATTAAATTTTTTCGATATTTTTCTTGCCCTCGACGAATTTTCATTTTTACTTCTGATTCCGTTTCTGCAAGAATCGTATATAATGGGTTTCGTTCTTTTTCAATGACGATATCTACTGGGAATTCTAGTTGGTCGTCATCTGTGTGATAAATATTAAGGGTACTAATATATTCTAATAACTTAATAGTTAGCTCTTCATTACAAGGATATAGGTACCCTGAATTACCATTTCCGTCCTCTTGAAAGGCTGCATATTTAATAGGAAGATATGGAGCTAATTGATCAAAATGCTCTCGTATATTTAGCGGTACTTCTAACTCACAATATTCTGTTTCAACAAGGTATCCTTCCTCCTTGCTTGACTCTTTATTTTCCGTCGTTTGTGGCTTGCTATCTTCTTCACACCCTTCCTTTACAACACTGATAGCAACCATAAATCCTTTTACATAATGAAAAATACGATCTCCCCGTTTGACCTCTTGCATTCTTTTCCAAGAATGAGGCTCCATGCCTAGTTTATCTATTTTCGGAGACCAGATGATTCCTAATTGTTTTTCTTCGTGATACGTACTACCTTGCATGACAATGAAGCTGTTCAACATGTTTCCTCCTGATGTTCCAATATACAATTACAAATCAATCGTACATAATTAATTAGTCTTATTATACCTTAATTTTTTTCGAATTGTAATTGGAAGAGATTATCTCCTGCTTTGAAAACTGTGAGCTCCAAGATACAAGTGTTTCCCACGAAAAAGTTAATTTATTATTCTAGAGTCATGATTACTATGGTAAATTATTTTATATTTACTCAATAAATTGCAGTTATTTATTCAAATCCGAGTAGAATCTACAGATTTTCCGGCAAGAAATACTTATACATTTCTAGTGCATTCGTATTTTCTTGTAATACAGTCACCACTTTTGGATGGGGCTTTGTAAAAATAGTAGGATAATCTATTTCATAAAGATCAGCTTGTATAGGAAATGCTAGTTTTTCTTCATTTAAAGAAAATTGGGCATTAACTCCCTCTTTATTCCCACGAGCATCTACTCTAATCCATTTATTAAGAGATTTCAGGAAAATTGTATTTAATGCATGAATACAATACCCTTTTTCTGGCGTATCAAATAACATCAATCTTTGATAACAAAATCCTGTTGGTATTCCTTGTGAACGGAGTAAGGATGCTAATAGATGGGATTTTGCATAACAAATGCCTTCCTTATATTCCAATACTTCTGATGCTTTACACGTAACTCGCTTTGATTGAATATCCCAAGAATGAGAAATTTCATCCCGAACAAAGACAAAGGCTATTTTCGCTTTCTCTATTTCACTTTGCGATGAATGAAAAAGATCATCTGCTTTCTCTTTTATCATTGGGTGGGAAAAATCCACCACCTCTGTTTCTAGTAAATACTCATCTAGTTTTTCCGACTCACAAAGTAGATTCATTTAATCACTCCATTATCATACAACCTGTTTACTTAAACACTAGTTAAGCTCCTTAAAGCCATACTTTATTAGAATTTCCATAGCTTTTTCACCTTGAAGATATTGATAAAATTGTTCTGCTTCTTTATGATGATCACTATTTTTTATTACTCCTACTGGATAGATAATAGGATCATGTGTACTTTCTTCTGCGGTTGCAACAACTTTTATCTTATCAGAAGTTAGTGCATCAGTTTTATATACAATGCCTGCATCTACATTGGTTGTTTCCACATATGTAAGTACTTGACGAACATCCTTGGCGTAAACTATTTTCCCTTCCATTGCACTCCAAAGATTTAAGTTTTCTAATGTATCCTTGCCATATTGACCAGCAGGTACAGATTCTGGAATTCCAAGAGCAATCTTATCTGTTTTTGTTAAGTCCTCAAAATTCTCTATTCCTTTAGTTGAATCCTTTGGAACCACTAATACTAAATCATTTTCGACTAAGTCTATCCCTCCATTCTCTTCTATAAGCCCTGCATCCACTAGTTTTTGAAACTTATCTTCCGCTGCAGAAAAAAAGATATCTACCGGTGCTCCTTGAGAAATCTGTTGTTGTAGTGATCCTGATGCACCAAAATTATAAATTAATTTGAAAGTGGGGTTCTCTTTTTCAAATACTGTTTTTATTTCGGTTAATGCATCTTGTAGACTAGAAGCAGCAGAAACTGTCAACTCTACTTTCTTTTGATTAGAAGTACTATTTCCTTTTGATTCTGTACCCTCATTAGCTGAACATCCAGTTATCATTAGTAATAGGATGAATATTGAGAATAGTGAATGTCCTAGTTTTTTCACTCTTAATCCCCCTTTTTAATGGATTAATTATAGTATTGAAAATTCTAAATTGTCTAGATGTACTATATTTATTTTTATATGTTTAAACCTTTCAATAGCAGTCGCATCTCTCAATATAAAAAAAAGTCAGGTTCTATAAACATAAATCCTGACTTTTTATTAACATTCATTACCTAATGTTTGTATTCCCCTTCGATTGAAAGAACAATTTCATCATAGGAGGAGTAACAAGTGTCGTGATAATAACAACTACAATGGCACTAGCATAAATATCTTTCGTAATTAAATGAGTGGATAACCCCATTGTTGCTACGATTAATGCTACTTCCCCACGAGAAACCATTGCTGACCCAATTCCCGCAGAGCTCTTCCAACCAAATCCAGAAAGTCTAGCACCAAGACCAGCACCTACAAATTTCGTTAAGATTGCTAAAATACTAAGGAAAATAATGAGACCTAAGTTATCAAGAATACCAGTGAATTCTGCGGAAATACCAATATAAGCAAAAAATACGGGTACAAAAATGGAGTAACCAATGGTCTCTACCTTTTCCGTCACTTCTTGCTTAAATTTGGTTGTTCCAATAGCAATACCTGCAATATACGCTCCAATAATATTAGCCACACCTGTGTATTCTGCTACATAGGCATACACGAAGCAAATAAGTAAAGCAGTAGAAATAACCGTTTCACTCACAGGTAGTTTTGTAAATTTATTCATTACCCAAGGTACTACTTTCCAAGCAACTACTATTGCTACTCCAAAGAATAAGACTTTCTTTAATACTAAGGCTGTTAAAGAAACATCCTCACTACCAGCAAAACTCATTAAGAATGCCAAAATGATCATGACAACTACATCATCGAGAACCGCGGCTCCTAATATTGTTGTTCCTTCAGAAGTCTTTAATTGATTCATCTCTTTAAGAGCTTGAACGGAGATACTAACACTTGTAGCAGAAAGCATGACACCTAAAAACCATGATTGTAAATTGGTGAAATCCATTACTTGCCCAGCAAAATACCCCATAAATAATGGAACAATTATGCCACTTAATCCTACAAAGGTAGATGATTTCCCAGATCGTTTAAATTCATCCAAATCAGTTTCTAAACCTGCGATGAACATGAGCAATATAACACCAACTGTACTAAAGGTAGATAAAGTTTCCGTTGGACTAATGAATGCAAAAACAGATGGTCCTAATAAAACCCCGACAATTAATTCTCCTAGTACAGAAGGTTGACCAATTTTCACACTTAAACTTCCTGCTAGTTTGGCTGCAAAAATAATAAGTGCTAATTGAAGAATAAACATATAATTCACCTTCCAAAGTTGTTAAGAAAGAATTACAAAAAAAGTCTGTCCAAAAAGGATAAACTTATCCCTGTTTGACAGACTCCACCAAATTCCTTCATTATTCGATAATATTCTACAATTATATCATAATTTCAAGTGAAACATAAAGAGATAGATTTGTTTTCCACTATACTACAGTGTTATTAGATGGACCTATATATCTATGTAGAATTGCCTCCACTTTGAAGGTAATCTACTATCACTCTACGCATAATAAATGGTAGAATATTGTTTCCGTTATGCTAGTATCCTTATAATATTTCCATCCATGTCTTGACTGCTGTCACTACTATTAATATCCCCATAATACTTTGCAAAACTTTCGTATTTGTCCTTTTTCCCATTTTTGCTCCTATTGGAGAAGCAATTAGACTTGCAATTACCATAATAAGAGAAGGTAATAAAGGGATATGACCTGTTGCAATTTTTCCAGAAACTGTTCCTATGGAAGAAATAAGTGTAATAGCTAAGGAAGACGCAATCGTCATTCTTGTTGGTATTTTTAAAAGTACTAGCATAATAGGAACTAATAAAAATGCTCCCCCTGCACCTACTATACCGGATCCTACCCCAACTATAAAAGCAAGGAATGCTGCTAACCATTTATTAAAGAAGACTTTTTCTAGATTGATAGCATCAATCCCTTTTCTAGGGATAAACATTAGTACAACAGCAATAAGAGCTAAAACACCGTAAAAAATATTAATACCACTTTCCGGCATATGAGTAGAACCAATGGCTCCTATAAAACTTCCTATTAAGATGCTAATCCCCATATAGACAATTAATGTTTTATTTAAATACCCATCACTACGATAGGCCAATACACCACCTAGTGTTGCAAAGAACACCTGTATTGCTGTAATTACTGTCACTTCATGTGCTGTAAAATGACCTACTCCTAGTATTACAGGAATATTTAGTAGCATCGGATAGTTTATAATGGCTCCGCCTATTCCTAGCATTCCAGAAATAAAAGAACCAATAAAGCCAATGATGAAAATTGTAATTAATAGATTTATATCCATGTAGTTTCCCTCTTTAGGAAAGGGAACCATTGTTGATTCCCTTTCTACTTTTACGCTTTCTTAATCCAAAACTTCAACACGCCATTTTCTTCTTCGTGTTTTAATAGTTCATGTCCCCTTGATTTAGCCCAAGCACTTAAATCATTTTTAGCACCTATATCTGTTGTATGAACTTCTAATATTTGTCCTGTCTCTATTACTTCCATTGCCTTTTTTGTCTTTACAATCGGCATTGGACAAGCTAATCCCTTTGCATCTAATAATTTAGTAGATTCCATTTTTGTTCCTTCCTCCTTTTAATCTTAAAATTATCGAACCGCGCAACGATTTGGACCAATCTCCATTTCACGTTGTTTATCCAAGTCTGGGTGGATTTTCCCCATATTTGTTTCCCTAATTTCTTGATAAGCATTTGGTTGTGGTGGTAAGTTTTCTGTTACAAGTTTTCGAAATTCCATTTCATCTGTAATGTTCAAACCATGATTTTCAGCAAACAAACTACCTAATTTTTTTCCTACACTACCATCAACATTCAACTCATCAATTATCATGAAGTGAGTTGGAAGAACCATTAATTTTTCTGATAATTCTTTATAACGTGTATATAAGCTTTCACGTAGATCTCCTACCCAATCTTCTGCCTTTCCTGCTAAATCAGGTCTTCCAATTGAATCAATAAATAAGATATCCCCAGAAAGAAGAAATTTGCCATCTACAATAAAGGAGGTAGAGCCAATTGTATGACCTGGAGAGTATAATGCATGAATATCAATAGCTGTATGTCCAATTGGTATTACTTCTCCAGATTCTAAAGGACTATAGTTAAAGGTTACCTCTTCTGCATCTTTTGGAGGCATCCAGTAAGTTGCACCTGTTTGATTTGCAATCTCTCTACCTCCTGAAATATGATCTGCATGGAGATGAGTATCAAATACATGCTTAATTGTTACTCCCATTTCTTTTGCAAAATTTAAGAAAACATCAACCATACGTGTAGCGTCAATAATGGCAGCTTCTCCATTTGAAACAATCATATAAGAGAGACAACCTTTTCCTATACGGACAAATTGGTATATTTCTCCACCATTATAAAGGTCCCCAACCTTAACAGGCTCCAAATATTCACTCCATGCTTTCATTCCACCTTGCAAGTAAGAAACGGTTAACCCTTCTTCTGAAAGCATCTCTGCCACCATAATAGAAGAACCCTCTTTTGCGCATACCACTAATATTTCTTTAGAGGTTGGGAGCTTATCCATAATTTCTTCCACTCCATCTAATAACTCAAAATAGGGAATATTAAAATACTCAAAGTTTGTTCCTTCTATTTTCCAATCGTTAAAATCATTTTGATTACGAACGTCTAGAATAAACAGTGATTCTTTATTCACTATTTTCTTTGTTACTTCTTGTGAACTCATGACTTTTACAGTCATTCTAATTACCCCCTACGGTATATTTTTGATTAAAAAAAATAGATAACATCTTGAAGTGATAAACTAACTAATACATAAGAGATGCCCATCTATCATCAAATATAAAGTTGCTACTTCATATATTTAATGATAGATGGACTATAATTTTCCCATGAGAAAAATCATCTTCTTATTTAGTACGATTACTAGTTTCTATTAATTCAAAGAATCTACTATTCCAGTCCATTCACTCATGCCTGGGACTACATTAATGACATTAGTAAATCCCTTTTCAGCTAATTTTTGAGCAGCAAGATCACTACGGTTACCTGTGCGACATACCACATAGATTTCATCATCCGTTTTTAATTCACTTAAACGTGATTCTAATTCTCCTAGTGGAATGGAAATGGCAGTAGGAATATGATTAAATACGTATTCCGCTTCTTCTCTCACATCGAGAATGACGATGTTTTCTTTTCCATTTAATTTATTTTCCAATTCTTCATTATTGATCACAGTTGGATGTTTTCTATCCGTAGTATCTTCTTCATTCGATAGTTTTCTTAAGTAGTGTTTTAATACATTGTCTTCTTCAATTGTTCCAAGGTAAGAGTGGCCAGCGCTCTTTGCCCAAGCTTGCATATCCGCTTTTGACCCTATATCCGTTGCTTGCACTTCTAAAACCTGACCAGCTAATAAATCCTTCATCGCTTTTTTTGTTTTTACAATTGGCATTGGACAAGCTAACCCTTTTGCATCTAAAACTAAATCTGTTTTTATTAATGTCATCGTACTATAATCCTCCTATTTTACCCCAGTAGGTATATGAAAACTCAAAAAATTACTCCGTTTTTCCTTCCCATGCAAGCATTCCGCCTGTCATATTAATTACATGAAATCCTCGATCTTCAAGAAATTGATAGGCACGAGCGCTTCGTCCGCCAGAACGACAGACCATGATATATTCTTTTGATTTATCTAATTCATGCATACGAAATTCTACTAATCCTAATGGTATATGAATAGCACCTGGTATCTTTCCAGTTTCCACTTCATCTACTTCACGTACATCAATGATATTTACTGATTTCCCTTCTACTAAGAGATGTTCTACTTCTTTTGCTGTTACTTGTTTCATTCTTCTTCCTCCTTATGATTTCCAGGCATTCATTCCGCCTTTTACATTTGTTAATTTAGTAAATCCTATTTTCTGTAATACCTTTATCGCATTCTTACTTCTCATTCCACTTTGACAAATCACAATTACTTCTTTTTCTTTTGAAAGTTCTTTCTCTGCTTTTTGCATAATTTGTTGAAGTGGAAGATTTTTAAATCCTTTAATATGGTCTCGCTTAAACTCTCCAGGCGTACGGACATCAATATATTGCTTATTTTTGTCCTTTAATGCTGCCTTTAATTCTATTGTTGATATCTGCTTTACTCCCTTTACAGGCATCATTCGTTTGAATAGAAGGATAAAAATAATTCCAAGTAAAATATAAGTTAGATAATCCAACTTTCCACCCTCCCTTTCGTTATGTAGAATATTTCTACATAACTTAAATAAATAGATTCACATTGCCTTCTTCTGCATCACCTAAATATGCTGCCACCCCTGCATATTCAATATTATCTAATAGTTCTTCTTTTTGAAGCCCAAGTAAATCCATTGTCATCGTACATGCAACTAGTTTTACATCTTGCTCTTTTGCCATTTCAATTAAATCTGGAAGTGGCATCGCATTATGTTTTTTTATGACATCTTTAATCATTTTAGGGCCAAAACCAGCAAAGTTCATTTTTGAAAGCCCCATTTTATTTGCACCTCTTGGCATCATTTTACCGAACATTTTTTCAATAAAGCCTTTTTTCACTTGAATGTTCTCTTCTTTTCTTAAGGCATTAAGTCCCCAAAACGTGTGAAATATCGTTACTTCATGATCATAAGCTGCTGCACCATTTGCTATGATATACGCTGCCATTGCTTTATCATAATCTCCACTAAATAATACAATCGTTGTTTTTTTCTTGTCTGTCATCGTTGTTCCTCCTCATAATACATTACCCACAGGGGTATATTTCATAACAAAAAAATTTACTAAGTTATCACTATTACCACTACCCCTATGGGTATAAATACTAATAAAAATAAAAGTGGGTGTCAACCCCTTTATTTTTATCTACTTCTTACAAGTAGATTAACAGCTTCTTTAACTAATTCTTCTGTGTTTTCTCCAGTTGCTTCTGCATGACGAACACACTCCACTAGGTTAGAACTAACCACAACCCCAATTGTTCGATCAATGGCAGTACGAGCTGCAGATAGCTGTGTAATAATATCTTTACAATCTTTTTCTTCTTCCATCATTCTCAAAATCCCTCTAAGTTGGCCTTCAATACGTTTTACTCTATTTTTCATTTGATCATTGTACTCCATAAGTTACCTCCTTACACAACATACATTTTTAGCTATATTGTTGGTGTTTTCTTTATATGAATCGATAAGGATATATCCAACTACCTTAAAACCTTTTCTGCGTAATAAACGAATTCCTACATTCTTTTCGAGACGATTGGAAGCAACAACGATTAAATCATTGCTTTTAATATCTTTATAATGTCTCTTAATATAGGGAACTGGGATATTCATAGCTTTATCTATAGAGCTTTTATAAGAAACATTATAGTCTCTTACATCTAAAATAGTAAACGTACTTAATTCAAGTTCTTTCTTATCCATTTGTGGTATCCTTGAAATCTGGATATTTCTTACAAAGAGAAAACAAATAACAACAAAACCAATATAAGCAATAAACATATACATTTTCCCTCCTATATTTTAGAGGCAGAATAACAAAATCTAACAAGAATTATATTATACCCCATTAGGTATTATGTCAAACAAATATGCTTATTAATTTTCCATTATATAGGTTAACCTTTTTTGATTTAATAATGATGATAATCCAAACTTGTTTAAAATCTTCTATTAACCATCGAGAACACGAGTTAATGATTTTAATAAAAAAAGCCGCCTAAAGGAACAGACATATTATCTGCCAAATTTCAGGTGGCATATTATTATTCAAGAAACAACTTCTCTTTTTTAAACTAAACCTCTTCTTTATCGTAGGAAAAGCATGGATCGTTATTGATTAGGATACGAACACTTACTTGCTATTCTCTTTAAACCAATTCATTACTTTCTCTACTTCTTCACGATGATTAGCCAACTCTTCTTTGTTCATTAAACCCGTTTTTAAATTTCTTATAAAAAAAGATCTAACAAGATTCAGTATGTCATCTAAAGTTAAGACACCACCTACAAAATCGTGATCTGCCCCTTTAATTTCAAGATAGGATGAATTCGGTAATTCTTTATGGAGCATTTGGCTTTGAGAAACAGGACAAATTTCATCATTATCCCCTTGTACGATTAATACTGGTGGTGTTTCCTCGTTAATATAATGAATTGGGTTTGCAAGTGTTGCTCTTACGCTTTGTTCTTGAACACATCCACCTAAAAACTTCGATTCTGGGGAATTCGGATTATTGTGCCATCCCCCCATTTCTTGTAAATTAACTGGACCAGCTAAAGAAGCAACAGCATTTACTTTTTCTGATACGCTCTGATGCTCTTCTGATAATTCAGGATGGTCTGCACTTAATGCTGCTAAAGTTGCCAAATGTCCTCCCGATGAATGACCCCATATACCAATTTTATTTTCATCAATATTATATGTTTTTGCATTTAGTTTCACCCAACGGATTGCTTGTTTTACATCTAATAAAGAAGCTGGAAATATCGCCTCTCCACTTAATCGAAAATTAATATTTATGCATACAAACCCATGTTTAGCGAAAGCAGCATTCCATTCCCCACCGACTTTATTTTTATCACCTGACATCCAGCCTCCGCCATGTACATAAATAATAGCTGGGAAAACCTCTCTTGATGCTACTGGTTTAATCATATCAAGTTTTAATTCCCTTTCAGTTGTTTGCCCATAAACAATATCAACTAATTTCTCTGTTTGATAATTTTCCATAATTCCCCTCCTTTTTATTGTTCAATGTTAATTGAACTATAAAGTTTTGTCAATATATGTTAAACTAAATAAAAACGCCAAGGAGAAAATTTTTATGAAAATTAGTATTCTAAATTCCATTGTGTATGAAGTTCTACTAAGTATGTCCCTTTACAAAAGACAGACACATTTAAAATATTTAGCTATCTCAAAAGATTGGTATGAGAAAACGAAAGCTAAGATATCAGAGGAACTACATAAAGAAATTACGGAGCATGAGGATTTGTATTTTGAAGATTTATCTGTACATTTAATGGAAGTTTGTCCACATAAAAGTTTTATCGACTATCAAGTATGGCTATCAGAATTAGAACTAGGGAAAATATACGAAATATTAGCTCCATTTGTGAATGAAAAGAAAGGAATTCCAAACGATTTAGATGCAAAAAGAAAAAAACATCTTTATTTATTATCGAGATGGTACCAAGAATATTTTATGGATATGGAAGAAAGTATAACTCCCCTTTTGATCGAAAATTGTAGCTATATTAATGTAGAAGCACTAAATGAACACCCTTATAGTGAAATTCAGTCCCTAACGAAAGGTTTCAATATAAAGGACTTAGGAGTCAAAGAAGTTGTCCTTGCACCGACTTGGCATTTTCGCCCATTGTCATTACTAGATATTTTTAATGATAAAGCTGTTCTTACCTTTCCATGCTTTATGGGGGTTCAAGAAGAAACATTAATTATCACAAAAGCATTGGCAGAAGAAAAACGTTTAAAATTACTAAGTAGTTTAAAAAATGACAGCAAAACATTTACTGAAATTGTCCAATTAATGGGGATGACGAAAGGAAATATCCATCATCACCTATTATTACTACGGTCAGCAGGTCTTGTAACGATAACTCCTACACGACAAGACTATTTTCTTTATCAATTTAGACATAACAGAATAAAAGATTTATCAAACCTTTTACTAGATTATTAAAGAAGTTATATAAGGACATCTTCCAGGTTCGGAAAATATGTGACTATTCCCTCCCCATATTATGAAAAAATATTTAGTACTGCTAAATTTCCTCTGAATGAATTTTCAGTTTTTTCTTCTCAAGAATTCATGCTTGTACTATAATTTACAATCAAGGGAGTGAATTATTTTGGAAGATAAAGAATTAACATTATTAAAAGAGATTACGAATATACAAGGAACGTCAGGCAATGAAGATGCAGTAAGATCCTATCTTAGAGAAAAATATTCTCAAGTTGCAGATAAAGTGGAAACGGATGGAATGGGTTCATTGATGGCAACACTTGGCAATGAAGGACCTCGTATTTTAGCTGCTGGTCATATGGACGAGGTTGGATTTATAGTACGAGCTATTACAGATGATGGCTATATTAAATTTTCAAGATGCGGTTTCTTTTTTGTCACAGGCGTTCTGTCTCAACACTTTTCTATTTTAACAGACACAGGGAAAGTTTCTGCAGTTTGTTCATTAGGACCTATGCAGTTTACCGATAAGTATCCTGAAATGGATAATCTAGTGATGGATGTTGGATGTACAAGCAAACAGGAAGTAAAAGATCTTGGAATTCAAATTGGTGATTTTATTGTACCAGAGGGGAATTTCAAGGTAATGGGGAAAGATAATAAATATTTGGTGAATAAAGCTTGGGACAATCGTGTTGGGTGTGCTGTTTCATTAAGAATCATGGAAAATCTAAAAGCAGAAGGACATCAAAACACCTTCATTGGTGGAGGTTCGGCCCAAGAAGAGGTTGGATGCCGCGGTGCCATAACTCTTGGGAGGATGAGCAATGCTGATATCGGCTTTTCCATCGATATAGGTACAGCAGATGATATTCATGGAATGCCAAAAGAAGGAATTTCTCTAGGAAAAGGTCCTGAATTATGTGTAATGGATTCGTCTACGATCTCCAACAGAAAACTATTAAAATTTGTGGTTAAGGTTGCGGAAGAATGCGATATTCCTTACCAAGTATCCATTATGAAACATGGAGGAACAGATGCATCCGTATTCCAGACTGCTAATTATGGAATGCCTGTATTGCTAGTCAATGTTCCATCTCGTTATGCACATACCCCAACTTCCATGATTCATTATGATGATTACATAAATACTGTAAAATTAATGACCGAGGTTCTTAAAAGATTGGATCAAAAAGCAGTAAATGAAATCAGAACATTTTAAATAATAATGAAAATGGTGCCAGAAATCGCACCATTTTTTGTTTAAATTACTTTTTAAGGTTAATATCTACGTAAACTACCTATTACGCAACTCAAGTTATTACTTATATGCTTTCCTTTTTTCAAACAAGTACTGTATTCCATACAAAATATATGCTTTATGGTGTATGTACAGAAAAAACTGAAGATAATTTATTCGTTCAAGTCGAATAATTTTCCACCTTTTTAGAATGGGCATTCCGATAAAAGCAAAGATTCCATTCGCAACAGCATTCATGAATATATATTTTTTAAAATTTCCATATGAATACTTTAATATCCACAAAGACATTGGTAAATATGGCCCGATATCAAATGGAAGTTCATCCCTTAGGAAGGATTTTTTCTTTTCATAGAATGCCCACCATTTCCTCTTATGAGCAAATAAATGATTTAGGATTTCATATACAGTAATAATAGTACTTGATAGAAAATAACGTTTTACATTGCGCTTCCCTATAAATAATAAGGATAACCATGGAAGAAGGATCACTAATAAATTAAACACTTTATGCCTCTTAGTAGCCATTATGCACTCACCTCTACTTGAAGAATTCTTTTCCATTTATATAATAACCAATTAATTAGAAAACATTTGTATTGATTTACGATAGCTGATTTAGTGTCTTGGAATGATGTAGTAATAGATACATGATTTTTTAAATAATTACCTATTGTCCCTCTTCATCAGATAGCCACCTATAAACTCCTTATTTTTCTTCTACTCCCCAGAAAAAAGCAATTTTTATCTCACAGTAATTAGGATAAATGCTTCTATTTCGAAAAGAATAATCAACAGGGGGGACTATCATGAATCAGACTACATGTAATAGTACTAGTACATCTTCAAAAGATAAAGAAAAAGGAAGTTTACAATGGTGGCAGTTATCCTTAATTGGTATTGGTTGTACTATTGGGACAGGTTATTTTCTTGGTTCTGGCATTGGGATAAAAATTACTGGTCCATCTATGGTTATATCGTTTATTCTAGCTGCATTAGGAACTTATATTGTTTATCATTTTCTTGCTAAGATGACAACAGCAGATCCTCAAGAAGGATCATTTTGTTATTATGCTGGCAAGGCATTTGGTCGCTGGGCAGGTTTTAGCTGTGGTTGGAATTATTGGAGTTCCAAAATACTTATTATGGGCAGCCAATTAACTGCCTTATCGATTCTGTCACGATTTTGGTTTCCTAAAGTTCCGTTATGGATATTCGCTACCATATTTGCAGTGTTAGCGATTATTATTGTGCTATTAGGATCTAAAGGTTTTAATAAAATGGAGAATATTCTTGCTGTAGCAAAAACGGCAGCCATACTAATGTTTATTATCCTTGCAATTGTTGCCTTATTGGGCGCTTTCCATTGTCATAATTGCAATCAACCAGGATTTCCAACTACTATGCATAAAATATTTCCTAAAGGGTTTCAAGCCTTTTGGTCTTCCTTAATTTATGCTTTTTATGCATATGGTGGGATTGAAACAATTGGACTATTATCCATGCAGCTTAAAAACAAAGAGGATGCACCTAAGTCAGGTAAGGTTATGTTAATAGTACTTACCATTATTTATGTAATCTCCATCATACTGGCAATTAGTATGGTTTCCTATCAATCCATCAATCAAAAGGAAAGTCCATTTGTAACAGCAATGGCAAGTTATAAGTTAGCCTTTTTTCCCCATGTTTTTAATGGGGCCATTATTATCGCTGGCTTTTCGACCATGACAGCTTCTTTATTTGCCGTTACTCAATTACTTGTGACATTAGCAAAAGATGGAGATGCACCTGCTTTCTTTGGGAAAGAAATCAAAAAACTAAAGAACTTGCCCCTTCCTTCATTAGGACTAGCTACTGTCGGCTTAATTGGATCCATTATTACGGCATTGCTTCTTCCAGGTAAGATTTATGGATATATAACAACAGCAGCTGGAATTTTACAAATGTATAATTGGGCTTTTATCATTATTTCTGCAATGAAAATCCTTAAAATAAAGATTGGAGATAAGGTTCTCTCTACCATTGGATTACTCTTATTACTTGCTGCTGTTAGTGGAACAATAATGGAAAAAAGTATCCGTTTTGGTTTTTTCGTTAGCCTTATGCTAATCGGCATTATTGCTATTGTTACATTTATTATGAATAGAATATGGAAAAAGTCAGAAATAAACAGTCACTAATCAGATGAGAAAAGCCGAGTTCCCATGTAGACAACTAGCTGTTGGGGGCATGGGAATTCGGCTTTACAATACTTTTAACTATAAAAGCATGATATTCACTTTATTGCATTCAGCGAGGATTTCCTCATTCCAGACAGATGCTTGAACTTCTCCAATATGGGCCTTTTTCAAAAGGAACATATTTAACCGCGACTGTCCTATTCCTCCACCTATTGTATAAGGAAGCTCTTTATTAAGAATCGCTTGGTGATAATCTAGCGCTATTCGATCTTCATTTTTCGATATCTTTAATTGCTTCAAAAGTGCTTTCTCGTCTACCCGAATTCCCATTGAGGAAATTTCAATGGATTTTTCTAAAAGCGGATACCAAAGAATGATGTCCCCATTTAAACTCCAATCATCATAATCAGGTGAACGTCCATCGTGTCTTTCACCTGATAACAATTCCCCTCCAATCTTCATAATAAAAACTGCACCAAACTCTTTAGCTATTTCATCCTCTCGCTCCTTTGGTGTTAAATGAGGGTATTTATTTTCAAGCTCCTGGGTCGTAATAAATGTAATAGTTTCTGGGAGAATGGGCTCTAATTGAGGATATATAGAATATAAATAATTTTCTGTTATTTTTAACAAATGGTAGATTTTCTTTACTTCTGCTTTTAACGTAGTTAAGTTACGTTCCTTGAAAGAAATTACTTTCTCCCAGTCCCACTGATCCACAAACATAGAATGCAAGTTGTCTAATACCTCATCTCTTCTAACTGCTTTCATATCTGTATAAAGCCCTTCTCCATTAGAAAAACCATAACGAGCCAAGGCCATTCTTTTCCATTTCGCAAGAGATTGGACTATTTCAATGGAGGAATCCTTTACATCCAATGCATCAAAAGAAACTATTCGCTCTACTCCATTTAAATTATCATTTATACCAGACCCAGCCTTTAATAGAATAGGAGCTGAAACTTTCCTTAAATTAAGCATTTCAAATAATTTACTTTCGAAGTAATCTTTTATTTGTTTTATTGCCATTTCTGTTTCAAGTAAATTTAACTTTGGTTGATAAACACAAGGAACAATAAGCGCTTTAGTCATTCAGCAAACCTCCATTTTTTCAACTATCTCTTTATCTGTTTTGACTCTGTTACTATATGATTGTATCTCTATATTGATATCCGCCCTTGCCCATTTTTAGGCTGATAATGACCGTAACACCTCTTCTATCTATACGCCTATATACTTTTCCAAGCGTAAAAAAATGTATACATGCATGTCAGCAGGAATTCCCAGCATTTTTGTTGAATTAATGGAGATATATTTTATTGTTGCTAGTAAAGGAGTTAAATAGATGAACACTCGAAATATTTCAGAAAAAGATTATGATAAGGTATTATCTGTTTTAAACGATTGGTGGGGTGGACGACAGATGAACCATTTACTGCCTCCGCTTTTTTTCGAACATTTTCAGTCTACGAGTTTTATAGTGGAGGAAAAGGAAGAGTTATCTGCGTTTCTAATTGGCTTTGTTTCCCAAACACGTCCAACAGAAGCCTATATTCATTTTATTGGTGTCCATCCAAAACACAGGAAGAAAGGAATTGCTGGAGAACTTTATCACTTATTTTTCTCAAAAGTTCAAGAGTTAGGATGTAATACGATTACTTGCATCACCACTCCCATTAATGAAGGATCTATCTCCTTCCATAAATCATTAGGTTTTTCTGTGGAATTAAGAAAGGATTACGCAGGTCCTGGCCAAGATCGTATTCTTTTTACGAAGAAAATAGGTAGTTAATTTCCCTAGTTTATCAAGTAAAAACGGTAAAAATCCCTATTTTATGAAAAAAGGGATTTTTCGTGTTATAGTAATAATTTTTATTTAGTTCACTCCTCCTTCTAAAATCATTCATTAAGATTAATCATCCTATTCCATTTCTATTTGTTTAATCATTTTTGCAGGAACACCACCTACAACTACATTTGCCGGCACATCTTTCGTAACAACTGCCCCTGCTGCAATAACAGCACCATCACCAATTGTTACGCCAGGTAAAACAGTAACATTTGCACCAATCCATACATTTTTTCCAATAATTATAGGAGCAGGATAAAGATTCCCCCGTTTTTGCGGATTCATATCGTGATTAAGGGTAGCTAACACAGCATTGTGACCAATTAGTACCCCATCACCTATATGAATACCGCCATGATCCTGCAAACGACATCCTGAATTTATAAAGACATTTTTACCAATAGAGATATTTTTTCCGCAATCTGTGTAAAATGGTGGAAACATGGAAAATGTATTATCCACTTGCTTACCAATTAACTTAGAAAACAATATCCTTATGTTTTCTGGAGTATGGTACTGTCCATTCAATTCAGTTGTAATCTTCAAAGCTTCCTGTGATAGTTCATGCATTATTTCATGTAATTCTGATCCAGCCTCCACCACTTCTCCTCGGTTCAAATGGGCCAAAAATCCATGTATGTCCATCTGCAAACTCCTCCTATAACTCTAATGATTTATTTATTTCCTTCCTTTTATTACAACACTTTCCTTATTATCTTAAATCCTCTAGTTAACTCTAAGTCAAGCAAATAAAATGGATAGACTGCCTTTATTTTTCGTTTATTGAATTTTTTGACATATGTTATTTACCATGATAGAATCCTTCAGGAAAATAGAGCTAACTCAAAGGCTAATTTAGCGAAGGGAGATACATATGAAGACCTATTCTATTAGCGAAGTTGCGAAAGAATTAAATCTTACAGTCTATACCTTGCGATACTATGACAAAGAAGGACTCTTACCTTTTGTAGAACGAACAGCCAGTGGAACCCGATTATTTAAAGACGCTGATATAGACGCTTTAAAAATAATTGAATGTCTTAAATCGACCGGTATGCCGATAAAGGAGATTAAAACATTCATAGATTGGTGTGCTGATGGTGATTCCACATTACAACAAAGATTCGATATGTTTATGGAACGAAAAGCTAGCGTGGAAAAACAATTAGAAGAATTAAGAAAAACAATGGAACTTATTGAACACAAATGTTTCTATTACAAAAAAGCACTAGAAGCAGGTACAGAAGAAATCCATAAAACCAACAAAATGGAAATTTCTATTCCAAACTAACAAAAATTGAATATACCTCTCCTCTTTCTTTCGATGTATAATAAAGAAGCTATTAAATATATTTAAATTCAATAATGCAGGTGATGAACAATGTCCGAAGAGCAAAACTATAAAGGTTACGACACATCAATTGTTTATAACTATAAGGAATATCCTGATATAGTAGCTGGTCGTTGTGACAATTGCGGTAATGCCCACTTTAACAGCTCCGTGAAGAATTTTGTCTTCTTACGTGAATGTCGTCAATGTGGTATGAAGAAGAGTATCTGACCCATTGTTTGGGTCATTTTTCTTTTTTTCAGTAAAAAATCTATATTTTTTTACTTTATTTTTCAATTTATTTAAATAACTCCAAAATATCCTACTAATTACCTGTTTAAATCCCCCTGCATTAAACCGAAATACCTATTAGATGATAAAGTAATAGGAAGAGGAAAAGGAAATATGACATATTTATTCAATAGGAGTACTAAATTATGTTTCAACATGCGAAAGAATCAAAAAGTGACCTTAATGATTTAATGAACCAAATTAACCAGTTAAAAACAAAGTTACTTGTCATTGCCTCTAAAGAAGGCATGAATAGTATTAAAACTATCATGATCAGTCAAGAATTAGATCGTTACATCTTGAGATATCAACTTTACAGAAAATAAAATTATTGTTGGTTTCTTTCTCCTCGTCTAAAAGAAGAAGAATGTAGTTCTTTTTGTTAAACGAACTTATAGGTAGGCGACCAATTTATTCTTCTTCTTTTTCTCCTATTACTCTTAGTAACTCCAAAACACACTTATTTATAGCGACATAATGTAAACGAAACAAATCCACTAAGTACTCTATCTATCCCTTCAACAACTACAGAATTCTCATACTCATCCTCTAATTCGATTCTCCTTTATTCTTAATACAAGCATCTATTTAAAGTGAAAAATTTAACAAAGTTGTATTATTATACAATCTCGGTGAAAAGATAGATAATTAGGTAGAAGTATTCCCATTAGTTGGGAATACTTCAGAGAAATTCATTATTACCTGAACTGTATTAAGTTAGAGTATTAGTGAATTAAGAATAGTTTAAAGAAAGTGAGGAGCTAAAATGAAACTTTCAGGAAATACAATACTAATTACAGGTGGAAGCGCTGGGATAGGATTAGCTTTCGCAGAGCGTTTTTTAAAACTTGGCAATAAAGTCA
>DATMFU010000183.1:0-2344 GCA_035556015.1 Niallia sp.
TGGAGATATATGTTTGCTTCAGGAGCTATTCCAGCTTTACTCTTTGCAGCACTCTTGTTTTTAGTTCCTGAAACGCCTCGCTACTTAGTTATACAGAATCAAGATCAAAAAGCTTTAGCCATACTAACTAAAATTAATGGATCTTCAGAAGCGAAATCAATTTTAGACGATATTAAACAAACAATTTCTACCAATGTTTCGTCTGAAAAATTATTAGCATATGGAAAATTAGTTATCGTTGTAGGTATACTGCTTTCTGTATTTCAACAGTTTGTAGGAATCAATGTAGCTCTATATTATGCGCCGCGTATTTTTGAAAGCATGGGAGCAGCTAAAGGTTCTTCTATGCTGCAAACCATTATTATGGGATTAGTAAACGTTATTTTTACAGTAATTGCAATTTTGACGGTTGATCGTTTGGGAAGAAAACCTTTATTAATAACAGGGTCTATCGGAATGGCCATTGGAATGTTCGGTGTAGCAAGCATGGCTTTTTCAAACATCATTGGTATAGGAACGCTTGTATTTATCATTATTTATACAGCTTCCTTTATGATGTCATGGGGACCAATTTGTTGGGTGCTCATTTCAGAGATTTTTCCTAATAAAATTAGAGGTCGTGCTGTAGCCATTGCCGTAGCTGCTCAGTGGGCAGCTAACTATTTTATTTCCTCTACGTATCCTGTGATGATGGAATATAGCGGAGGATTAACATATGGTTTCTACGGTTTAATGAGTGTACTTTCTGCTTTATTCGTTTGGAAATTTATTCCTGAAACAAAAGGTAGAACTCTTGAACAAATGGAAAATATGTGGAGAAAAAAACAAGAGGCTTCAAAGAGTAAGAAGGCCATATGACCATTGAGCTTTTGTTTAGAGGAAAGATGAATATAAAACTTTCAAAAACACCTAAACTATCTTTAGGTGTTTTTAATATGTAACCTTTATGAAGAAAGTGGATAGCTTTTTTAAAGGATATTGCTATAGTGATAAGTCTCTTTGAAAATAGAAATATAGTTTTCTTTATGAGGAGTGTTTCATCGTAAATATAAATAACGGTGCAATGAATTTACACATTAATAATGGAGGAAGCAAGCTTATATCCACTTATATAAATCAGATTATTCAAATTAGTTGAGCGGACTCTGTTTCAAAAAAGAGAAAATTAGTTGATAATTATAAATAAAGCAAGAATCTACTCTCAAGTTATTATAGAAAGGAGCTTATAATACTGTGAAGAATACATTTCAAGAGCACATAGAAGTCGACTGCTCCTCTAAAAAGTTTAACTGGTGGCATGCAGTTATAAATTCGATAAATGATGGTATTCTAGTTATCGACAAAGAAGGGATTGTTAGATTTATTAACCAAGAGTATACAAAGATTACAGGAGTAAAAAGTGATATTATCGGAAAACCACTAATAGAATATCGCCCAGGCGCTCAGTTAACAAATACCCTAAAAGATCAACAATGCAGAGTAGGCGTATATCGAAAAGAAAAAAATCGGGAATATATGGTGGACATGGCTCCAATTATAATAGAAGGTAAACTTGCAGGAGCCGTATCGGTTTGTAAAAGCCTCAATGAAGTTGACAAATTATCAAAAGAGTTAAGAAGACAAACCGAAAAGTTAAAGAATTTAGAAAACCGAATGGATTCTATCTATGAAGCAAAGTATACATTTGAACAAATAATTGGTGGGGACGGAGGGTTAAGGCACGTTGTTCATATAGCTGAAAAAGTAGCAGAATCTCAATTCCCTATTCTTGTGACGGGAGAAAGCGGCACGGGAAAAGAATTATTTTCACAAGCTATACATAATAAAAGTGAGCGCAAGCATGGTCCTTTTATACCTGTAAATTGTGCCGCTATTCCTTCGTCTCTGTTAGAAAGTGAACTTTTTGGATATGGAGACGGTGCTTTTACAAATGCTAAAAAAGGCGGGAAGGCTGGACTATTCGAAATAGCAGACAACGGAACTATATTTTTAGATGAAATTGGAGATATGTCCTATGATCTTCAGGCTAAGTTGTTAAGAGTTCTGCAAGAGAATAAGATTCGAAGGGTAGGAGAAGTAACTGAACGTGCAGTTGACGTAAGGATCATTGCTGCTACGCACCGCAACCTACAGCAGCTTGTGAATAAGAAACAATTCCGAGAAGATTTATTTTATAGACTTAATGTCATTCAATTAGAGATACCTCCTTTAAGAGAAAGGAGAGAAGATATACGTAAGCTTGTCTATTCTTTTATTGAGCACTCGATCACAAATACTTCCTACACAATTGACAAATATACACTAGGCTTTCTTCAATCCTATCATTGGCCTGGCAATGTAAGAG
>DATMFU010000184.1:0-13144 GCA_035556015.1 Niallia sp.
AAAGAGGGCGATTGAAGATCATTTTGATCACTCTTTTGAATTAGAACACACTTTATTGGAAAAAGGGAAAATGGAGTTACTTAGTGAGGTTCAAAAGGCATCCAAGCTCGTCGATATTCATTATATTCGTCAAAAAGAACCACGTGGATTAGGGCATGCCATTTGGTGTGCACGAAAATTTATTGGCGATGAGCCGTTTGCGGTACTTCTTGGTGATGACATTGTCAAAGCAGAGAAGCCATGCTTAAAACAAATGATTGAACAATATGAGCGGTACAACGCATCGATCATTGGTGTTCAACATGTAAAAGATGAAGAAGTATCGCGATATGGAATCGTTGATGCAATGGAAATTGGAGAAAGATTTTATAATGTTAGCAATCTAGTAGAAAAGCCAAATCAAGAAGATGCACCTTCAAACTTAGCCATTATGGGAAGGTACATCCTAACCCCGAAAATATTTGAAATGTTAGAAAAACAAAGGCCTGGTTCTGGTGGAGAAATTCAATTAACAGATGCAATTGCAACACTAAATCAATACGAAGCCATTTATGCCTATAACTTTGAAGGCAAACGTTATGATGTAGGAGAAAAAATGGGCTTCATTCAAACAACAATTGAACTAGCTCTACAACGTGAAGATCTTAAACATGAGTTATTAGACTTTTTATGCAATGTCATTGAAAAAGAAGTAACTGAAATTTAACACCCTAATCATTGGGTGTTTTTTTCATGTTCAAAAAGGGTGAAAACAATGGTAAATAAAGTGTTATTCTGTGCTACTGTTGATTATCATTTTAAAGCCTTCCACCTCCCCATCTTAAAGTGGTTCAAAGAAAAGGGCTGGGAGGTACACATTGCAGCATGTGGAGAGATGGAACTTCCTTATGTAGATCAAAAATATAATATTCCGATCCAGCGATCACCATTTAAAGCAAAGAATATTACAGCTTTTCAAGAGCTAAAGAAAGTCATTAACAAAAATGATTATAAAATAATCCATTGTCACACACCAATGGGTGGTGTTCTTACACGTTTGGCAGCAAAGCAAGCTAGAAAAAATGGAACAAAGGTTTTTTATACAGCACACGGTTTTCACTTTTGTAAGGGAAGCCCGGTTATGAATTGGCTGCTTTACTATCCGATTGAAAAGGGTCTTGCCAGATACACAGATTGCTTGATTACGATCAACGACGAAGATTACGACCTAGCCAAGTCGCATCGATTTAGGGCTGGTGAGATTGAGCATGTTCATGGTGTAGGTGTAGATACGTCACGGTTTAAGCCTATTGATATAGAAGATAAGCGTGAGAGAAGAGAAAGATTTGGATATAAAGACGATGACTTATTGATGTTTTACGCAGCTGAGTTCAACCAAAATAAGAATCAGCAATTTTTAATAAAGGCGTTGGCTAAAATAAAGGACACAATTCCAAATGCTAGACTCTTGTTGGCAGGTGAAGGGATACTTCAAGATTCCTGTAAGAAATTAGCTTCTGATCTAGGTGTAAAGCATATGGTGGAATTTCTAGGTTACCGAAATGATATTGTAAATCTTCTTCCGATGTGTGATGTTGCTGTGGCTTCGAGCTTACGAGAAGGGTTGCCTGTCAATATTATGGAAGCGATGGCGTGTGGGTTGCCGGTGGTGGCCACAGTGAATCGAGGACATAATGAGCTCATTGTGAATCAATTTAATGGTTGGACTATTGGCCCTGAAAATACAAATGAAATGGCTGAAAAAATCATCCTCCTTGCAACTGAAGAGCATCTTATCACATCTTTAGGTAAGAATGGCCGAGACAGAGTTGAAAGGACATATAGTGTAAACACAATTGTAATAGAAAAAAGTCGTCTATATGAGAGATTCATAGAAGAAATGGAGGGGATAAGATGGGTAGCCCAATAAGAGTGTTACATGTCGTTGTTAATATGAATCGTGGCGGAGCAGAAACACTCATTATGAATTTATATCGCAACATCGATCGCTCGAAGATACAATTTGACTTTTTAACATGTAAAAAAGGAGTTTTCGATCAAGAAATTTTAAATCTGGGTGGAAAAATCCATCGCATCCCTTACATTACGGATGGCGGACATTTTCATTACATAAAGAGTTTAAAACAATTTTTCAAAGCAAATCACCATTATAAAATTGTTCATTCTCACATGGATAAAATGAGTGGTTTTGTACTAAAGGCTGCTAAGAAAGCTGGAATTCCGGTTCGAATAGCACATAGTCATAATACAAAGAGTGAAGGTGGTTTTGCTGCAAAACTTTATAAAGAATATGCAGGTAGCAATATTGAAAAAGCAGCAACTCACTATTTAGCTTGTTCAAATTTAGCTGCAAAATGGCTATATAAAAACAAAGCTAATTTATCCAAGTTGTTAAAAAACGGTATTGATGCGGAGAAATTTTCATTTTCGAAGAAAATTAGAGATAAAGTGCGAGAGGAGCTTGGAGTAGAGGAAGATAGTTTAGTTCTAGGACATGTAGGACGCTTTAATCACCAAAAAAATCATAGATTTTTAATTGAGATTTTTAATGAGCTATATAAGGTTGAACCTAAAGCTTATTTAGTTTTAGTTGGTGATGGTACTCTTAGGTCTGACATAGAAGAAAAAGTGAAAGAATTAGGATTAGAAGAAAAGGTAACGTTTCTAGGGGTTCGGAGTGATATTAATAGCTTGTTACAAGCATTTGATGTATTCGTTTTCCCGTCTCTTCATGAGGGCTTACCTGTAACTTTAATTGAGGCACAGGGATCAGGATTACCGTGTTTAATTTCGAAAAATATTACAGATGAAGTTGATATGAAGGTGGATCTCGTGAAATTTTTACCGATCAACAATAAAAATATATGGGTGGAAGAAATAAGAGAAATCCCAACTAAGGCTCGAAACCGAAAAATTCCATATCAAGCTCTTTATCAACAAGGATATGATGTGAAAAATACTGCTCATTTTATGAGTGATTACTACATGGAAATGGTGAGGTGAATTAGTTGAAGAAATTAACTGTATTCACTCCAACCTATAATCGAGCGTATTGTCTTCATATTTGCTATGAAAGTTTAAAGTCACAAACAAACAATGAGTTTGTATGGCTAATTATCGATGATGGATCAAGCGATAATACACAAGAATTAGTAAATCAGTGGAAAAAAGAAGGCACTGTTGAGATAAGGTACATAAAACAGGAAAATCAAGGGATGCATGGTGCTCATAATACAGCATATGAACATATTGATACTGAATTAAATGTATGTATTGATTCAGACGACTACATGCCAGATGATGCGGTAGAAAAGATTCTCTCATTCTGGAGAAAGAATGGTAATGATCAAGTTAGTGGGATGATCGGTCTTGATGCATTTAAGAACGGTGATGTTATAGGTACAAGAATGCCGGAGAATATTAATCAATCAACACTTTTTGATCTTTACAATAAATTTGGTGTAACTGGAGATAAAAAGCTTGTTTATAGGTCAGAGTTAACAAAAAAATATCCATATCCAATCTTTGAAAATGAAAAATATGTTGGTCTAGCTTACAAATACCATAAGTTAGACGAAAATTATCCAATGTTATTAATGGATGAAGTCCTCTGTATTGTTGAATATTTACCTGATGGTTCTTCATTAAATATGCTAAGACAGTATCGAGTTAATCCTGAAGGTTTTGCGTTCTATCGTAAGGAGTTAATGAAGTTACCATTTGGAAATATGAAGTTCAAATTTAGGCAGGCCATTCATTATGTCTCCAGTAGTTTGATTTCTAAGAATAGAAGTTTTATAAAAGAATCTCCTTTGAAGATAATAACGTTGTTCGCAACTCCTTTAGGATTACTTTTATATTTCTTGATTTTATTTAAAACAAATCTTTATCAAACTAGTGAAAATTGGAAGAGTGAAAAATGACAGTACTATGGGTTATGCTTTTAATCTTATTTATTTTTGCCTTTTTGTCTAGGTATATTCCAGTAAGTGGTATTCCATTTGGTTATTCAACAGTTACAAAACCAAATAAGTTTATGGTATTTCTTGTTTTAACATGTTTAGTACTAGTATCTGGTTTAAGAAATACAATTGGTGACACATACGCCTATATGTTAGTGTATGAAATGCAAGATTTTAGTTGGGAATACATCCTAATAAATAAAGATCCTGGTTTTGGTGTATTACAAATGTTTTTACAAGAAATATCAAATGATCCACAACTGCTTATTTTTGTAACTGCCCTAATAACAAATCTCTTAATTGGCATTACATTATATAAGTACTCAAGAATGATTGAATTAAGCTTTTATGTTTATATTACTGCAGGTTTGTTTACTGTTTCTATGAATGGAATAAGGCAATTTTTAGCTGCTTCGCTAATTTTTATAGCAACAAAATATCTACTTAATGGTGACTTTAAAAAATATGCTCTAATTGTCATTCTTGCTTCGACGATTCATCAAAGTGCATTGGTATTACTCCCTATATATTTTATTGTGCGAAGAGAGGCTTGGACAAAGGTAACATTTTTATTATTAGCTCTAGCAATTTTTATTGTAATGGGGTTCAATCAGTTTTCAGAGATGCTCTTTGCCTCATTAGAAAATACACAATATGGTAACTATAGTACTTTTGAAGAAGGTGGTGCTAATAAAATTAGGGTACTGGTTGACTCTGTTCCAGTTATCATTGCCTTTTTAGGGCGTGATAAATTAAGAAAGCTATGGCCTAAAAGTGATATAATTGTTAATTTATCTGTTATTAATTTAATTTTTATGATAATAGCTACTCAAAACTGGATATTTGCTAGATTTAATATTTATTTCAGTTTATATAACTTAATCTTAATATCTTGGATTATTTATTTATTCAAAGAGAATAATAGAAAGTTTGTTTATTATAGTTTATTAGTCTGTTACTTAATATATTTTTATTATGAACAAGTAATTGCGTTAGGGCTTTATTATCGTAGTGATTATATTAACTTTTAAGAGGTAAGCAAATGGAATCTTATGAGAAGTTAACGGAGCAAAATTTCAAAAAAATTTTAGTGAATGTATATATAAGAGGTCAAGAAACAGATATTAGTGTTTTGGAATTAATCGAAGAAATTAAGCAGCAATTTTTGTCATACATCACAAAGTGAAAGAAGTGGAAAAATGAAACGGATTTTTGATTTTATTGTTTCTGTCATTATACTTATTTTGATTTCTCCAATCATGCTTACCATAGCAATATTAGTAAGAATGAAATTGGGATCACCCATCTTCTTTAAACAGCAACGACCCGGTTTACATGGTAAGCTTTTTTATTTTTATAAATTTCGGACTATGACTGATGAAAAAGATGAAAAGGGTTTGTTGTTGCCTGATGAATATAGATTAACTTCTTTTGGTAAGTTTTTAAGAAGGACTAGTTTAGATGAATTTCCACAACTTATAAATGTGATCAAGGGTGATATTAGTTTAGTAGGTCCACGACCTTTGTTAATTGACTATTTAGAACTATATACTAATGAACAATCGAAACGTCATATGGTAAAACCAGGTATAACTGGCTGGGCACAAGTAAATGGTCGCAATAGTATTTCTTGGGAAGAAAAGTTTAAATTAGATGTGTGGTATGTTGAAAATCAGAGCTTTATCTTAGATTTAAAGATTCTGTTATTTACAGTTAAAAAGGTAATAAATTCGGAAGGCATAAAGCACGGTGATCATGCAACAATGCCAGTTTTTAAAGGGAGTTTGAACAATGAAAAGGAATACTGATATGAATATATTATTTACAAGTTCCGGAAGAAGGGTTGCACTATTAAACTATTTTAAAAAGGTTTATCAGGAGCAGAATATAAATGGGAAAATTATAACAGCCGATCTAAAAAATAATGCCCCATCTGCTTATTTTAGTGATAAGCATTTAATTGTTCCAAGAATAAGTAGTCCTAACTACGTGGAAGAATTATTAAGAATTTGTAAACAAGAATCAATACACTTAATAATTCCTTTAATTGATACTGAATTAATTTTATTAGCAAAAAATAGGCATCTTTTTGACAAATTAGATGTAAAGGTATTAGTTTCAAGTGTTGAATTAAACCAGATCGCATCTGATAAGATTAAAACTTTTAAATTCTTTGTAGAGAATGGGATTCCATCTCCTAAAGTTTATACTAGTGACGAACTTCAAAACAAAGCTTATAAGTTTCCGTTACTTATTAAACCACTTGATGGTAGTTCAAGTAATGGTGTTACAAAAATTCACAATGAAAAAGAGCTGAATTTCTTTATCAGTTATGTTCAGAATGCAATGGTGCAGGAGTTTGTTGAAGGCACTGAGTATACTGTTGACGTTATGGTTGACTTTAAAGGGAATATTAAAACGATTGTTCCCAGAATGCGCTTAGAAACAAGAGCAGGTGAAGTAAGTAAAGGTGTCACTGTAAAAAATGACCTGATCATTAATGCAGTTGAGGAAGTAGTTAATTTATTACCACAACCAGTTGGTTGCTTAACTTTGCAATGCTTTAAGAAGAATAATGGTGAAATAACATTTATTGAAATTAATCCTCGGTTTGGTGGTGGAATTCCATTGTCTATTGAAGCAGGTGCAAATTTTCCATTATGGACGATTCAGGTAACAAAAGGAGAAGTTTTTAATGATCAGGATTATTCTTGGAAAGATAATTTAACAATGCTACGGTTTGATGAAGCTGTCTTTACGGAGAGAATTCAATATGTCAATTAAAGCTGTTGTGTTTGATATGGATGATACGCTTTATTCTGAACGTGATTATGTAAGAAGCGGAATGCATGAATTAGAAAAGTGGGTTATTGAAAACTATAATATTTTTGGATTTTATAAAATAGCAATGAATTTTTTTGAAAACGGGGAAAAGAAATATATATTTAATAAAACACTTGATTTATTAAATATTCCATACAACGAAAGATTAATACAAAGTATGGTTAGTATTTATCGTTCGCATAGACCATCTATACAATTATTAAATGATTCAAAATGGGTATTAGATCATTTGGATAAAAAAGTGAAAATTGGTCTAATATCAGATGGATACTATGATGCACAAATAAACAAGGCTCACTCATTAGGAATAAAAGAAAAGTTTCATTCAATTATTTTAACAGATCAATTTGGGAGAGACTATTGGAAACCGAGTCATAAGCCCTATGAACAAACTAGTCTAAATTTACAAGTTTCACACCATGAATGTGTATATATAGGAGACAATGTTTCTAAAGACTTTGTAACAGCAAAGAAACTTGGTTGGAAAACAATTCATATTGAAAGACAATTTGGAATCTATGCAAATATTACAGAAAAAAAGGAATTCATGGCACATTATAAAATCAATAACTTGAAAGAATTGTCTGGCATACCGGAATTTCAACATCTTTTTATTGCTAAATATGAAGTAGCTGTCAACTCTTAGGAGGGGAATACGATTAAGAAGAGAATATATTTATCTGCTCCTCATATGAGCGGTAAAGAAATCAATTATATTAATGATGCATTTGAAACAAATTGGATTGCCCCGTTAGGACCAAACGTTGATGCCTTTGAAAAAGAAATAGCCAATTATGTAGGAGTCAGTGAAGCTGTTGCCGTAAGTTCAGGTACTGCAGCAATTCATCTGGCTCTTTCTTTATTAGATGTAAAAAGGGGAGATAAAGTATTTTGTTCTACCTTGACTTTTGTTGCAAGTGCTAATCCAATTCTTTACCAGGGGGCAGAACCTGTTTTCATTGATTCAGAGCCTGAAACTTGGAATATGTCTCCTCGAGCTTTAGAGAAGGCTTTAAAAGAAGCATCCAGAGTTGGAAAACTACCGAAAGCTGTAATTGTTGTTAATTTATATGGACAGAGTGCCAAAATGGATGAAATCGTTTTTTTATGTAATCAATATGATATACCGATCATTGAGGATGCAGCCGAATCTCTCGGGTCTACTTATAAAGGTAAAGCGAGCGGAACATTTGGCAAATTCGGTGTTTTTTCATTTAATGGGAATAAAATTATCACAACCTCCAGTGGAGGAATGCTTGTATCGAATGATGTTGAAGCTTTAAAGAAAGCAAGGTTTTTTGCGACTCAAGCTAAGGATCCAGCCCTTCACTACCAACATAGTACAATTGGTTTTAATTATCGAATGAGCAATATCCTGGCGGGTATTGGTAGGGCTCAATTGGAGGTATTGGAACAAAGAGTTCAAGCTAGGAGGCTATTATTTAATCGGTACAATCAAGAGTTATGTTCTATACCAGGGATTGATTTTATGCCTGAATTAAAACATACACAATCGAATCGTTGGCTCACAGCGTTAACAATTAATGAGGAAGTAACAGGTACTTCCGTACATTCTATTTTAAATGCCTTATCTGAAGAAAATATTGAAGCACGTCCTGTTTGGAAACCATTGCATATGCAGCCATTATTTGAAGGAGTTAAATACTACCCTCATAGTGGAAATACGAGTGTATCAGAAATTTTGTTTGCAACAGGCTTGTGTCTACCTTCAGGATCGAATATGACGGAAGAAGATCAAATGCGAGTCATAAAATGTATGGAAGAATTATTGAAAATAAAGGTTTAAAGTTGGAGTCTTTATTTGAAATGACGGTTGAAGGGAGGGTATATACAAAATGAATGAAAAGACAAATAAAATCCCTAAAATTATTCATTACTGTTGGTTCGGTGGAAAAGAAAAGCCTGAGATTGTGAAAAAATGTATAGCGAGTTGGGAAAATCATTTATCAGGTTATAAAATTAAAGAATGGAATGAAAGTAACTTTGATATAAGCAGCAATAGCTATGTAAAAGAGGCTTACGAATCTGGGAAGTTTGCTTTCGTGAGTGATTATACAAGGGTATATGCATTATATAACTTTGGGGGAATCTATCTAGATACGGATGTAGAAGTATACAAATCATTCGATGATCTTTTATTTCATAAGTCATTTTGGGGGTTTGAACAAGAAAATTATATTGCTACTAGTACTATAGGTGCAGAGAAAGGCAATAAATTCATCGAAATGTTCCTAGATTCATACAAAGAAAAGAATTTTATTAAAGAAGAGGGGAGTTACGATGATTTAACCAATGTAGCTATTGTTTCTGAAATACTAAAAAATAAAGGTTTAAAAATGAATGGCCAATATCAAGAAATAGAAGATATAGGGGTATTTTATCCTCAAACATACTTCTCTCCATTTGATTATATAAACTGTAGAAAGTTTATAACTGAAAATACGTATGCGATGCATCACTTCTATAAAAGCTGGTTACCACCAAGAGCTAGATTTAAAAGTAATATAAAAACAATTGCAGCTAAAGTAATTGGTGGAGATAATATTGCTAAAATTAGAAAAATAGTTTCAAAGTTTAGGAGATACAAATGAAAAATATATTGATAGCCTCTTTTGATATGGAAGTTGGAGGAGTAGAAAGAAGTCTCATAAGCATGCTTGAAAACTTTGATTATAAAAACTACGCTGTGGATTTAATGCTTTATAGGCATCAAGGTGATTTTTTGGAATTAGTTTCTGATAAAGTAAATTTATTAGGCGAAATTCCACAATACGCAACATTTAGAAAAACCATAGGAGAAATCTTAAAAGATAAACAGTATAGTATAGGGCTATCACGAATCTTTTCTAAGATAAGTGCTGATCTTTTAGGGAAAATAAAAAAAGTTGAAGAGCCAGGCTATTATCAAATGCAGCTAATGTGGAAGCAATCTTTACCGTTTCTTCCTAAAGTGAATAAAGAATACGATTTTGCGATCAGCTATTTGTGGCCACATTATTTTGTAGCTGAAAAGGTAAATGCAAAGAAAAAAATATCTTGGATTCATACAGATTTTTCAACTGTGGAAACAGATATTCAGCTGGATCTTAAAATGTGGCATAAATTTGATTATATAGTAGCTGTATCTGAAGCGTGTAAAACTTCATTTTTGAATAAATATGGTGAATTAGAAAATAGGGTTATTGTTATCGAAAATATAACATCTCCAGAATTCATTAGGAAGATGGCTAATGAAAAAGTTGATAATCCAATGATGAAGGATAGTAGGTTTAAAATTATAACAGTGGCTAGACTTTCACATGCCAAGGGAATAGATAATGCAGTAAGGGCTCTAAAGATATTGAAAGAAAAAGGCTATCATGATCTTGCTTGGTATATAGTGGGATATGGTGGTGATGAATCTATGATCAAAGACTTGATTAAGGAATCCAAACTAGAGGATAGCTTTATTTTATTAGGGAAGAAAACTAATCCTTATCCATTTATGAAAGCAGCTGATCTTTATGTTCAACCATCTAGATACGAAGGAAAGGCTGTAACAGTGGGAGAAGCTCAGATACTTTCTAAGCCAGTAATGGTTACGAACTATACAACCGCACATAGCCAAGTGAAAGATGGGCTTGACGGATGTATTACAGAGTTATCAGTTGAAGGAATAGCAACAGGAATTGAAAGATTATATAAGGATTCAGAAAAAAGAAAAATATTAATTAACAACTGTAATAATACAAATTTTAGTAATAGTAATGAATTAGATAAGTTATATCAAATTGTTAATTAATAATGGGGGTAAGCATGGTACCGAAAGTAAGCGTCATAGTACCAGTTTATAATTGTGAGAATTATATCTCAGCTTGTATAGAAAGCATACTAAATCAAACATATTCCAAGTTAGAGATTATTATTGTCAATGACGGATCAATTGATAAAAGTGAACAAATTATCATGGAGTATAAAGAAAGAGACAATCGTATTATATATCTATATCAAGAAAATAACGGACCATCCGAAGCTAGAAACAAGGGTATTTTGAAATCAACAGGTGAGTATTTAGTTTTTATAGATTCAGATGATACTGTTGATAAACAGTATATTGAATTGTTGTTAATAGAAACAATTAGAATAGATGCTGATTTAGTCTGTTGTGGTTATAAAGAATATTCTAAGTATGGGATAAAGAATCATACCGATTTTAATATTAATGAAAATGTTTCTCTGCACAATTTTATGGAAATGGTGTGTAAGGGAACAGGTGGGGTTCTTTGGGGAAAGATATTTAAAAGTGAAATTATTGTCATGAATAACTTGAAAATGGATAAAAAAATTTTTATGTCAGAGGACTTAGTGTTTGTTCTCCAATATGTATCTCATTGCAATGTTTTTACTGCAATTCAAGAGTATTTATATAATTACAACAGATTGAATCAAGGAAGCATTAGTTCAAACATATCAATAAATTATATAAATAATAATATAATGGTTTGTGAATATCTCGAAGAAATATTTTGTTCGGTTAAATTAGATGAACACATAAGTAAAAAAATAATAGTAAAACGACTTCAAGATTTTGTACTTAGCATTGTAGAGCAGCAAAGCAATAATGTAAGAGAAATAGGAATTAGAAAAGTTTGCCAAAATGTTAAGGAAATGCTTTCTGTACCTTATATTGTGAAATATAAAAGTCAATTTAGAAGTACAAGTATGTACTATAAACCTTATTTATTTTTTATAAAAAATAAATTCTATAAAACATGTATAATTTATCTTTATTATTTGAACATTCTAAAAAATATAAAGAGTAAATTATTATTTAGAAAGCAAGTGAGTTTATGAAAAAAAAGCTACTATTTGTAATTGATTCACTAACAATTGGCGGAGCAGAAAAAAGTTTAGTTTCATTATTAAATTTGATTGATTCTTCTAAATACGAAATAGACTTATTGCTAATTAAAAGAGGGGGAGATCTAGAGAAATATGTTCCCTCATATATAAATATTTTGCCAGTACCTAAATATTTTAGTTCAATAGAAAACAAATTCTCTTTTGAAAACTTGTATTATCGAATAAAGACTTCTTTGAATTTAAGAGTAAATAATTATAAAAAAAACCTTTTACATAGTGAGCAGGTTGTATATAAAAGTATAAACAAGATTATTTCGCCGCTAAATAAAATGTATAATGTTGCAATAGCATATAGTCAGGGAATGCCTACATATATAGTAGCAAATAAGGTCCAAGCAGCAAAAAAAATTGCATGGATAAATACGGACTATGTCAATACTTTATATGATAAAGAACTGGACTATAAGTCATACAGTAAAATAGACAAAATTATTGCGGTTTCTGAACATACAAAAAGATCTGTAACTCACCTTAGAGAAGAATATAAGAATAAAGTTGATCTGGTTTTAGATATTGTTGATCCTAAAATGATTGATAAAATGTCATTGGAAGAAGATGCAGAGGAATTTAATAAGTCCTTAGTTAATATTCTAACAGTTGGAAGATTAGTAACAGCAAAAGGCTATGAAAAGGCTATTGAAGTAGCAAAATTACTTAAGCATGCGGGATATAAATTTAAATGGTTTAGTATTGGAGAAGGACCTGAAAGAAAAAAACTTCAGAAATTGATAGAGGAATATAAATTACAGGACTACTTTGTCCTTCTGGGAAAAAAAGTTAACCCATATATTTATATGAGGAATTGTGATATCTATGTTCAAACATCAATAAAAGAAGGATTTGGTCTTACAGTAAGTGAAGCAAAGATTTTAAAAAGGCCGATTGTATGCACAAGTTTTCCTACAGCAAAGGAAATCATCCAAAATGAAGTAGATGGATTAATAGTTGAACAAGATATAGAGAGCATATATAACGGTGTTAAAAAGTATTTGGATGAAAAGAGCTTTAAAGAAAAAGTTTTGAAAAAACTAGATTCAACAGAGCCGTATAGTTCTGTTAATCAGATAAATATTTTTTATAGTTTAATTGAGAATTAAAGAGTGGTGATAGAGTTGAAGAAAGTTTTTGTAGATATTTATTTACAATTTAATTTAGGGGATGATTTATTTTTAGATATTCTTGTAAAGAAATTCCCTAATAGTAAGTTTACAATAAATTATTTAGGAGATAATTATGATCAATTTATTTCCCAATATAATAATGTAAAAAGAAGAAAATATTCATTAATAAATAAAATAGGGCAGCGACTTAAAATCACTGATTCAATAACTAACTATGATACAGTTGCTAAAGAGCATGATGCTTTATTATTTATTGGTGGTTCTATTTTTAGAGAAGAAGATTATCATCATACA
>DATMFU010000185.1:0-7024 GCA_035556015.1 Niallia sp.
TTTTTTCTTATATAATGTCTTCGTGATTCTGTGAATCTATGAAGGTCATTCACAATTAATCCAGTAGGAATATCTATAGACTGAAGACCTTTAAGAACAGGAGTCATTCGAAAACCTATGTCATTGACTATTAAAATAAAATCTGGTTTCTTAAAAGTGGTATTTAATATTCTTTCTATTCTTCCGGAATCTCTCCAAACTACTAAATTAGTTAGGTTTTCAAGCTCTTTTTCTAAAAAGTGAATACTCTTATCTATAAAGTCTGAAGTGTCTTTCGCAACAAGCAATAAGTTTATCAAATTTTAATTCCCCCTTCCCTAAACTTATTATCAGTCAAATAGGCCAATTAGATAAAAGTTCTTAGTTTTAAATAAAAGTATTTATCCTATTATAAATAACTCCCTAAAAGCCCATTCCTTTTTATAAAACAAGCATAAGATATGGTAGCAAACTATGGAGAGTGGGGCAGTTAAAAATGAAGATTGGGGTAATTGGTACAGGAAGCATGGGAGAAAAGCATGTACGGACTTATGCTTCTTTATCAGATTATTGTCAACTTATAGGTATATATGATAATGACAAAAAAAGAGGAACCGAAATTGCAAGCAAATATCAAGTGAAATTATTTAAATCTATAAATGATTTACTCCTAGAAGTAGACGCAGTGAGTATTGCAGTTCCTACGGAATATCATTATGAAATTGGATTAGCTTGTATTAAAAATAGTGTTCATATGTTAATGGAAAAACCAATTGCAAGTAATATAAAACAAGCAGAAATATTAATTAAAAAGACGAAAGAGGCCGGATTAAAACTTCAAGTAGGGCATATTGAGTTATATAATCCCTTAATTAATGTACTCAAAGATATGGTAGCTCAAGAAAAGGTTGTAGCTCTTGATATACATCGTATGAGTCCATATGATTCCAGATTATCAAAAGTAGATGTCGTTCAAGATTTAATGATTCACGATATATATATTCTTAAAGAATTATTAAATGATGAAATTATCAATTATTATACCTTAGGTAAGACAATAGACGGTAAATCAAAACATGCAGTAGCTATTGTAAAATGTGTGAATGGTACGATAGCTCAACTTACAGCAAGCTTCAAATCTATAGAAAAGGTACGCACTATACATGTATTGACGGAAAAACAAGTTATTAAGGCAGACTTATTGGAAAATAAAATTGAAATTATAGGATTACCTAATTCTAACTCTGAACAAAGCAATAACTATTCAGAAGAAAAAATCATTAAAGTCATTAAAATTCCCTACAACGAACCTTTAAAAATACAATTAATGGATTTTATTGATTGTATAAAGAATAATACAGAGCCTTCAGTAACCGGCAAAGATGGAGTAGATATATTAACTATATGTAATAAAATGAGTGAACTCGCAAATCATATTTTCTAATAAGTGGATTCTTGTAGACGTCAAGTCGAATTTTACACTTTTTGCTTATTCGCTTTTTACACTTCTGCTGAAAATACACTTTTTCGATGTTTCATTCGATAGCTATCTCCATCCATATGAATGACTTCTACACGATGAAGTAAACGATCTAAAATCGCAGTGGTAATTCCTTGATCTCCCATTAACTCACCCCACTGTTCAGGGCTTTTATTAGATGTGAGAATGATGGAACTTCGTTCATACAAATGATTAATTAAATGAAAAAACAAATTTGCTTCTCGCTGATCCATTGCCATATACATTAAATCATCAATAATGACCAGATCGGCGCCTCTTAATCGCTTTAGCTGCACTTTTGATTTATTTAGAAATTCTTCCGTTTTTAAAAGATGAATAAGCTCACCCATAGTTACGAAATAGACGTTGAAACCTCTGTGAATAGACTCAATTCCCAAACCGATTGCTAAAAATGTTTTACCAACGCCTGGCGGTCCCAATAAAATTAAATTATACTGCTGCTCAAGCCAGTTTAGCTCTGCGAGCTGGGTCAATTGGCGCCCCGTTAAAGCTGTTTGCTCTTCTAAATTAAATTCACTTAATGACTTCACGTAAGGGAAGTGCGCCCACTTCATTCTTCTTTCTAAACTCTTTACTTCACGTTTTCTCAGTTCATAACGTGTGATAGATTCAAGAAATTCTAAATACGTCCAAGAAGATTTTTCAGCCTCACGTAGGAGCTTTGGTAGCTCCTCAGCTGTTTCGGATAACCTTAATTGGCGAAAGTGCTCCTGCAAGTCATTTACAGTCTTATTCACTGTGGTTCACCCCCTAAAATACTTGTGTAAGCAGTAAGGGAGCGAGTTGTCACTATGATGTTGTCTTTACCTGAATGTTTTATAAAGGGAGTCTTCACCTTTTGGGTACATTCAGTTTGTAATGCATTTTGATGGTTTGCTATATCCCGAAAGTCATTGGCGCTGTAAAGTTTATCTATCATGCATTTAGTCAAAGTGGCTTCAATCCACATTGGGTATTTCTCAATGACGTTTTGAATAATTATGAGCTGATCACGCCGATACCGTGGGTATCTTAAACAAATTTCATTTAAATAAGAAGTTGCACGTTCCTGATCTTCAAAATGTGAAACCAGTTGTTGCTTAAATTCTTCAATACCTTTTGAGCGATCCCGGATATGATGTAGATGTTGAATAAGCTTTCCCTTTTCATTACTAATGCTATGTTCAGCAATTACTTCTCCCTCTAACTGTTTACGGATAATCAGCGTTGGCGGTTGGCTCGAAGTGACTTCAATAAAAACCTCATTATCAGAGGCTGCACTATACGTTCCGAGAGGAACGGAATAACGATTTGATTTGAACCGTATTGTATTGTCCTTACTAATATTCCTTGTTATACTTGGGGTAATGACGCTTTCGTATGAGAGTGGTGAAGAGACGGGCTGTAAGTGTTGCTTTTCGACGGGGAACACTTCAGCTGGTCTTTTTTTCGTTGTCTGATGAACATGTTGATTTCCAGTGCGATGTAGCCACTGTAACGCACGGTTATTCCAATCTTCAATATTGCTAAATACTCGGCTGTCTGCGAAATTTCCCTTTATGTACTTTACAACGTTCTCAATCATTCCTTTTGATTCTGGGTCTGCCTTACGACATAAATGAACTTTAAACTTACGTTCATTTACATAGCTTTGAAACTCAGAAGTTAAAAGTAGCTGACCTGAATTTTCGCTTACTGTAATTAAACGATCCTGATCATACACAATTTCTTCTGTACGTCCTCCGTAAAATTGAAATGCATTTTCATGACATCGTATGGCATCATTTGTCGTAAAAGGCCGGTCCTGCCACTCCATGTATTTGTATCGAGAGTGAGCTAAGACAAAAGCGATGAAATATAGTTTGATTTCAGTCTTTTTAGTTGTTTTCTGTTTCGTTTCTCCCCAATCCACCTGGATTTGCTTACCCATAGGTTGTTCAGGGATTGCTTCATACTGCCGAATTATTACTTTTTTCTCAATCTGATAAATCTCCCGCATCTCTTTCACATATGCTCTTACTGTACTCTCGCCAACAACTAAATCGGGATAACGCTCTAAGAGCCAATCGTGGATTTGCGCTGCACTGAGATGAGGGTATTCTTCAAGCCAAGCGATAATCCAATCCCTGTAGGGATCCAATTTCTTACCTTTGCCTTGAAGCTGTTCCATGTATGCTTTTGTCTCTTCAAATGTCATTTTTAAATATTTATAAACGGTTGGTCTTGATACTTTGAGCTCCTGTGCAATTTGAGATACTTTAAACTTCCGTTGATGTAATTGTTGAATATTTAAATAAAGCATTAACTTCTCCTCCAAGACGCTGTCCCCCCAGTAAAATAACACCTTCTATTATTTTACTAGAGTTCTAGCTTATTGAAGCAAAAGTGTAAAATTACATTGAGCAAAAACTGTCAATTATATTCTAGCGTTTACAATTCTATATTGATCTATTTATAATTTTTACATTTTAAATCTATAATAATAATTTTAAATTCCTGTAATTCGAATTACACTCCTAACACTTTTGCAAAACAAACCCTTATAAAAATTCATAAGGGTTTGTTGGAAAATATTCTTTAATTTCACGTTTTGCTCACTTTGTTTCGGAAAGTTAAAATCAAATTATCTATACATATTAACCACCAAAAATTTTACTCCAAAACCCTTTTGGTTTTGAATCTAGATTGTCTTGGGCGGCCGCAATAAGTTTTTTTGTATCACTAATTTCACGTATTGCATTAGTTAATTTCTCATCTCGTTTTTCTAGGTTGTTTTCAATGTATTTGTCTTGATGATCCAGCTTCTCTGTAAGTTGCTTTATAAGTTTTCCTTGTTCGTCTAATCGTTGTATAAGCGCAAGCTGAAATTGCTCGTCTTTTTCAGAGCGATTAAGCAATTCTTGAACTTTTTCTTCAAGTGATTCTACTTTTTTCTCAAAGTTTGATTGAACCTCAACTGCTTCTGGTACAATTTCTCCCTGAAGCCATTGGTTTATCATTTTATAGCTCCAGTTTTGTTCTTGAATTCGTTTCTTAATTTCAATTAATAAATCGATGTTTTGTTTATTGTATCTTCGATGGCCCCCTTCAGTTCGCTGGATCTGGAGATTAAATTCTTTCTCATATAAGCGAATTAAGTCAACACTTAAGCCAGTTAGCTTCACTGTATCTTTTAAGGTGTAAACAATTTCATCATCTAAGTTTTTAGACATTTTTCTAGGATTCTCCTTTCTGTATAAAAATCTAGAGGGGATGTAACGTTGCAATAAAAGGATTAGTGGTGATTCTAGAACCTAGTTACACTAGATATTAATCAAGTTTTTTGTTTCTAGTTAAATTCTAGTAATAAATGAATATTCCTTTTAACATTTTAAGTTTTTAATTTTCCCTGAAGTGTTTTTAGATCCTCTTCTTTTCAATTCTAGATAAAATTATGAACTTTTCAAGGGGTGAAATATTTATGTAACGCTTCAATAAGTTATATATTTAACTTGGAAACTCTTTTCTAGAATTTTTATATTTTATAAATACTATGGTTATAAGTCTAGTCTTGTTAATTAATCCTTTAGTCTGTTTGATTGTATGTAAGAAAATATATGTTACATAAGAAGTGGTGAACTCATCATACATAGTATTCATGAAGAAAATCTAGAGTTTCTATAACTCCTGGAACAAAAAGACATTTAGTAATTCTAGAAGGAACTTATACTAGTTTTAATTCCAGTTTCATAATCAATAAACTATTCTTATTTATTTTAGCGTAGAGATTAAGAGAGCGTAAAATATCTTGTGTAAATGAATAAATACAAAAAGGAAGACCTTTTCTTGTAGAATTAAGTCACCACAACCAATTCAAAGAAAGAAGGTCTTCCTATGAATCAGTTTACAACAGATCTTGTTCAAGCTCTAGTCCAAAAAGAAGATGTAACGAAAATTTTCCGTTCTCACTTAGAAAATGCCGTTAATACGCTCTTAGCGAGCGAATTGACAGCTTTCTTAGACTATGAAAAATATGATCGTATTGGATTTAATACAGGGAATTCACGAAATGGTTCGTACGAACGGACGCTACACACAGAGTTTGGAGAGCTTCATCTCGTTATTCCTCGTGATCGGAATGGCGATTTTAAGCAACAGACGGTGGCTCCTTATAAAAGAGCCAATGATACGCTTGAAGCGTTTGTCATCCATATGTTTCAAAAGGGTGTAACGACAGCTGAAATTGCCCATTTAATGGAGCGCATGTATGGTCATCACTACACGCCTCAAACCATTTCAAATATGACAAAGGTGATGTCTGAACAGGTA
Source organism: Niallia sp. (assembly GCA_035556015.1). GTDB lineage: Bacteria > Bacillota > Bacilli > Bacillales > Cytobacillaceae > Niallia. The sequence goes on from DATMFU010000185.1 coordinate 5,789, forward strand.
GAAGCCTTCCGTGATCGAACCTTGTGCGCACGTTATGCGTGCGTTTATTTAGATGCTACGTACATTGCCTTGAAACGAGATACGGTGTCAAAAGAAGCTGTCTATATTGCCGTTGGCATTCGCGAAGACGGTTCAAAAGAAGTACTTGGCTATACAATCGCTCCTAACGAATCCGCCTTTGTATGGAAAGAACTTTTAGAAGACATCAAATCTCGTGGCGTAGAGGAGATTCTGTTGTTTATTTCCGACGGGTTAAAAGGCATCTCGGACAGTGTTTTCTCTGTCTATCCAGCCTCTTCTTATCAAACATGCTGCGTCCATCTTTCGCGTACGATTGCTCATAAAGTTCGTGTATCCGATCGAGCTGAAATCTGTGAAGACTTTAAATCTGTGTACCGTGCAGAAAGCCTTGAAATGGGCCAACAGGCCCTACATTCGTTTATTGAAAAGTGGAAGTCAAAGTACCCAAAAGTTACAAAGCCATTGCTCAATAACTCTTACTTGTTCACATTTTATAGCTTTCCTAAGTCTATTTGGCGCAGTATTTATTCGACCAATCTCATTGAATCTTTTAATAAACAAATCAAGAAATATAGTAAGCGTAAGGAACAATTCCCAAACGAAGAGTCACTTGAACGCTTCCTCGTTTCCCAATTTGACCAGTATAATCAGCGCTTTGCTACAAGATGTCACATTGGTTTTGACCAAGCTCGCGCAGAGCTACAAATGATGTTTAAAACAAACTAGTGAATAACGTCTATAAGAAAAGGAAATTCGTATTTACACAAAATTATTGACGGTCCCGAGATTAATCACTTTAAACTATCTAGAAAGTAATTCTATAAAAAATAAGTCCATCATGTTCTTATAGAAACATAGCACATTATAAGACATAAGAAATAAAATATTTTGTATCACTTAACCACTAGTTTTTTTGGAGAGCTTCATTTTGATACAAAAGCGAACTTACACGTTTTAAAGAACTCTATATTCTAATTAATTCATTAGATTTTCTTCAAATTTTTCTGATCATAGTAAATAAATCTAGATGAGTCTAAACCCCTGATAATAAAGGGATGGACCTAATTCTAGAACGTACTTTATCCAGCTTTAACTCAAGAATAGGAATTCTATTTAAATTCTAGGATAATGATTATTTAGATTACGTTTTTATATATGTTATATTGCTAATAGTCCTTATAGTTATACAATTCCATTGGACTCATAACATACTAT
>DATMFU010000186.1:0-3469 GCA_035556015.1 Niallia sp.
AACATCAGTAACAATGAGTAAGAGTTGGAGGGTTAAAGATAATGAGATGTGGAGCAAAATGTTTTACTGTTGAAATGGAATCTAATGGTGAGAAAAAGTCGATACCAGTAACTGGAAGGTCGTCTACAGAAGTTAGAAAGGCAGTTCGTATCGAATACGGTGAAAAAATAAATATTCTATCTGTTAAAGAAGATAAGAGAAAAGGTAAATAAATAGGTGGTTACTTCTATCATTTATAGTCCTAGATTTCCTGATTATAACTTTATTATAAAACTATAAACTCCCATGAAAACTAAAGCCAGTAACAAGTAAAAAATAATATTCCTAATATATTTATTCATCATTTTGTATATCTCCTTGCTAACAATGTAATAATTGTAATTATTTTACTTTATTCTACTATTTTTGCTACTATGTGTCATTAGCTATTTTTTTATAAATAGCATTTCAAGGAATTATGAGATCTTGTTGAGAAAAAAGGATTTCTAAAACATATATCGAATTTTTAGAAATCCTTCTGAATTTTATTTAATTTTATATGGAGTAGCTACTGTTTAGGTGGCAGTTTAAGAATCGTAATTATTGTTCAGACTGTACAAGGATTTTGACTTGATTTTTTTCCTTAATCAAACTTTCGAATCCTTCTTCGATTACTGTATCTAGTGGAATCTTTTTCGTTACTAATTTCTCAGCTGAAAAATATCCTTTTTTCATAAGTGATAAAACTGCTGGGAATACATCTCTGTATCCGATGATTCCTTTTACAGTACGCTCTTGAATAACGATGTCATTTGGAAGAATTTCTGCTCCGCTTTCCCAAATGCTAACAATAATTGTTTCGCCACCGATACCTGTTGATTGAATGGACTGGCGTAGTACAACTGGTACACCGGTTACTTCAAATGATACATCTACCCCGCCATTTGTTACTCTCTTAATCTCAGAAACTGTATCTTCTACTTGAGAAGGATCAATGATTATTGCACCTAATTCTTTAGCTTTTGCTTGTCTTTCAGGCGATAATTCTACTGCATAGATATCTGTAGCACCTGCTGCTCTTAATGCCTCAATAACAAGAAGACCTATTGGACCACATCCAAATACTGCTACTTTATCTCCTGCTTTAACTTTACTAGAACGAACTGCATACAGTGCTACAGCTGCAGGTTCAACTAGTGCGCCTTGTTCAAAAGATATTTCGTCTGGTAGTTTATGAAGTAGTTCTTCGTCAACAGCTACATATTCACTTAGGCCGCCTCCGCCCCCAGCTAATCCTAAAAATCCCATTTGAGGATCTAGATTATAGGCACCTTTAAGCCCATGTGTAGCAAAGATAGGTTCCACTACAACACGATCTCCAACTTGATAGTTTTTAACACCTTCTCCAATTTCTACTACTTCGCCGGAAAATTCATGACCTAATGTAACAGGAGCTACTTCGTTTGTAAGTGGATGTGGTGTTCCAACAGGAATAAAGATAGGTCCTCCTAAATATTCATGTAAATCACTTCCGCAAATACCACACCATTTGACCTTTAATTTTACTTGTCCTGCTTTTACAGTTGGTTCATCTATTTCTTCTAGTCGAATATCTTTTTGATTATGCCATCTTAACGCTTTCAATTGTGACAACTCCTTTAATATTTGATGAATTCAGTATACACCGAATTTTAAGTATGTTAAATTTAGTTATCCTTAACTTTTCTTAACTGTAACTTAACTAAAAGAACAAATGAGGAATGACAATATGAACATTGAACAACTAAAATATATGGTGGAAATAGCTAAAACAGGTTCATTAAAAGAAGCTGCAGATAATTTGCATATAACATTGCCGGCATTATGCCAATCAATAAAAAACCTAGAAAGAGAATTAAATATTACTATTTTTAATAGATCTAGAAGAGGATCTATACCGACAGTGGAAGGACGTAGACTTATTGAGAAGGCAAATGCCGTGTTATTTAAGCTTCAAGAATTTTTAGATGAAGCGGAAGCATATACAGATACAATGAATGGTGAAATTAAAGTTGCTACATATCCTGGACCAATGGGAATGTTAGTACAGATGATAACAGAAATTAAATGTGAATATCCCGATATTAAGGCATCAATTTTTGAAAATTGTTCAAAAGATATTATTGGAAAAGTTTTAGAAGGAGAAGTAGATATTGGTTTTATTACCTATACGGAAAAAGAAGAAAGAAGATTTAAGAATCTAGTTTTTAATAAACTATTAGATGTACATATGGTTGCTGCTGTTAACAAGAATTCCATTTTAGCAAATCGAAAACTGATAACGGGAGAGTTATTAAAGGATCAACCAGTTGTTTTGTATAATGATATATATATACAAGAGTTTGTTAAAGATTTTCAGTCCATATCATTTGAAATATTATTTACTACAAATAATGTGGATACTATCCTTCATTCATTAGAAAATAATACAGCAATTAATATTGGATTTGATTATGTATATAAAACAGATACTAGTTTATCAAAAAGCAATCAGTTCGTTACTATTAATTTTGCACATCCACATGATAAAACGTATTCTTTTGGTTATATTTATAATGCCAATAATGGCCTCTCCAGAATAACTAGAGAGTTATTAAAACGTCTACATAGCAGAATAAATTAATAAGGAAAAGTAAAGATAGAAAATACGAATATAGAATCTCTAAAAAATTTACAACATTTTAATTAGATAAATAGTAAAATATAGGCATACATAACGAAAGGGAGAGAGCAATATGAAGGAAAATACGCAATTAAAAATATACGACCTATCAGAAATAAAAAACTTAAAAGTTCATGGAAGAACATCTGAAAATCGTTCCCCCCTTACATTATTTTGGACGGGAAGCGGTATAGAACTAAATGTAAAAGGGACAGAGCTATGGATGGAAGTGGAAGTAGATTATGATATGTATGAGCAATGGATTAATGTTGTAATAAATTCAGTGCCTATTACAAGACAGATGTTGCCTACAGGTAGATATTGGGTTTGTATTTTCAGGGGAATGAATGAAAGCGTTATAAAAAATGTAAAGATACTAAAAGAAGTCCAAGCTATGAGTGCTGATCCTAAATGTTCTTTTCAAATTCATAAAGTGAAATTTGATGGAGAGTTTCTACCTGTGGGAGACAGACCTTTAAAAATTGAATTTATTGGTGATAGTATTACGTCTGGAGAAGGTGCTATTGGAGCAAAGGAAGAAGAAGAATGGATACCGATGTGGTTTAGTGCTGTCCAAAATTACACATACTTAACAGCTGAAAAACTTCATGCTGATTATAGAGTGATTTCCCAAAGTGGATGGGGTGTATTGACAAGTTGGGATAATAATCCAAACGCTAATATTCCCAAATACTATGAGCAAGTATGTGGTGTTCTAGTTGGAGATAAAAATGAGAGATTAGGAGCTTTTAAGCAAAATGATTTTCATTCCTGGCAACCAGATGCAGT
>DATMFU010000187.1:0-9171 GCA_035556015.1 Niallia sp.
CGAAGATTTAGGCACTAATCTCGAAGGAACTAAATTAGGTCTTGTCGTACCAAGTTATATGGATATTGATTCCATTGAAGATTTAAAAGAATAATAGAATAATCCACCAAAAAAGATGTATGAAAAGGGTCTGAACTTGTAATGAGTTCAGAACCTTTTTTGTATTTTTGGACATTATTTTCTTCTATTCTGTTTTATTGTTACTTAAATTCTCATTCAGTTCATTAATGCTTTGGCGAATATTACCTTTACCAGAAAGATTCTCTAAAAGTTCTTTCACATCAATACCAGCGGAAGCTTTTAGTGATTCTTGCATAGTAGACATTAAGTTAGTAGCATAGCTCGTTACTTTATTCGCTCCACCATTACTTCCATCACTACCAGTATCAACAACCGTAATCTTATCGATATTAGATAATGGGCTAGCAACCTGTTTTGCATATTCAGGAAGCATATCAAGTACCATATCTAAAATAGCCGCTTGACCATATTGAGCATAAGCTTCTGCTATTTTGCGTTTTGCCTCGGCTTCTGCTAAACCTTTTAGGCGAATAATTTCTGCTTCTGTTTCCCCTTTTGCCTTTTCTGCTTCCGCTTTTGCCAAACCGTCTACTCTCACTTTTTCCGCTTCTGCTTTGGCTAATGATTCAATGCGATATTTGTTAGCATCTGCTTCTGCAATTTCTCGTCTTTTATTCGCTTCTGCTGCCTGTTCCATTGCATAACGATCAGCATCTGCTTTCTTTTTCACTTCAGAATCATATTGTTTTTCTCTTCTAAGTATTTCTTTTTCTTCTAATTCAATTTGTTTTTGTCTCTCAATGATTCTAATTTGCATCTCTTGTTCTGTTACTTCTTGTTTTGAGCGGGCACTTTCTAAGTCGTATGCCTGGTCTGCACGTGCTTTCGCAATATCTTGATCTCTTCTATAATCAGCAATTTTCATTTGATTTTCTTTTTCAGCTTCTGCAATCTCTGTAGCTCTTTCCAACTCTGCCTTCTTCGCATCTTTATCCGCCTCTGCCTTTTTAATTCTCGTTTCCTTATCTGCTTCAGCTGTAGCAATATCTGCATCTCTTTTTACTTGGGCGATTCTTGGTTTACCAAGGGAATCTAGATAACCATTTTTATCTCTTACATCTTTAATCGTGAAAGAAACAATGATTAATCCCATTTTAGCTAAATCCTGTGACGCCACTCTTTGTACTTCTTGAGAAAACTTATCTCTATTTTTGTAAATTTCTTCTACTGTCATACTACCAAGAATAGAACGTAAATGTCCTTCTAACACTTCTCTTGCCTCATTTTCTCTATCTTGCTTTGATTTTCCTAAAAATTGTTCAGCAGCAGTTGCTATTTCAGAAATAGATCCACCTATTTTAATAATAGCAGTACCATCAGCCATTACTGGCACGCCTTGTTCTGTATATACTTCTGGTGTAGATACATCTAATTTACTTGATAATAAACTTAATGGTTCTGACTGTTGAAACACTGGAAGAATAAAAGCTCCTCCGCCTCGAATTATTTTAATCTTATTTCCAGATTCATCTACATGAACATTTTTTGATCCTAAATAACTACCAGTTACGATTAATGCTTCATCTGGACCAACCGTTTTATATTTTGCTATGAATATACTTACTAATGCAATAAGTAAAACCACTACTACACCAATTACAATCCAAATTTCTAATGCTAGACCCATATCTATTCCTCCTCCATGCTATTATCTAGTAGGTATTATCTTTAGCTACAACATAAGCAATATTATTTTTTATTTCGACCACAACTGTTTCTGTTCCATAAGAAATTTCTTCATTATAGAAGCTAGTAGCTGTTTTAGAGATATTCCCACTAATACTTTCAATTAATATCTCTCCAAACCCGTCTTTCGGAATGGAAGTAATAACTTTACCAATTCTTCCTTTTAATGATTCTTCATCATAAACTAGCGATTCCTCTGCATTAGCCAATGGAATAAACACGAAAAAATGTAGACAAATAGAAATAAATAAGGCAATCGTCGAGGAAATAAGTAAAATAAGCCAACTATTTATACTTACGTATCTTTCCATCAGATATCCACCTGCAGAAAGAATCGTAAAAAATGCCAAAATTAATGTTGGATTTAATACGCCTATATCCCCACTAAATAGATCTGATAACAACAATGTTAACAAGACACACGCAGCTGATACGATTAAAACGGTTAAATAAATGGATGAAAGAGAGTATCCGAATAATTCCATGCCGATCATTCACTTTCCATAATTTATTATCTAAGGTACTTACCTTAGCAAATGACTAACCCCCCTTTATTTTTTTGTACCTTACTTACGTACTGAAAATAGGAAAGGTTTCAATTTTCAGTATATTTTACAAATAAATAAACTATGATGCTTTTGCTTTCGCTCTCTAATAGCACCATAGTTTATTTATGAAAAGAATTCTTTATTAATACTACGAATATTATGTATCGTTCTATCTACCATTTTCTTTGGTTTATGTTAGTCTTTTCCAAGGGGAATTCAAGCCATCGATATATACCAAATATACTCTTTTTTTCCTTAAGATTAGGTTTACAATCTTCTAAAATACAGAGTTTTAACGTTGTCATTCCATCTAACGCTTCAATTTTACTTAAAAGCTCCTTTTTTTGAGTCTCCGAAATAAAATCCCCTGTTTTTTTAATTGGCAAATATACAGACAGCACATTATTCTCTACATTCTTTTCCAATAGACTTTTAGAAAAAGCTATTTGTTTTAAATTCTTATTTAACGTTCTTAAACTAATTCCATCTATTTTTTTGTCCAGCAACAAATACATATTCCCCATCCTCCTAATAAATACTATTTTTCCTGAATTCTTCTAGCTATTTTAAGATAGTTTTTTAGGGAAAGGAATAGAAAAAGAGTATTTTTGGCCTTATGAACTATTCACCGTGGTTCACACTTATACCTTAGGATTGAGCCTTCATCTAAATAATACGATTAATTACCTACACTCACTTTTTATTCGTTAGGTACTTGGAAGTATCACTTTTACTTAAAACTCCTAATTCTTCCTCCCTTTTTATCTTTGAGTCATTATTCAAATTTTGTTTCATATCTTATAAGTAAGGGAACTTCATGTAGTAATAGTTATACATGATTATATGAACCTTCTATATAAGAATCCATACAATGAATTTGAAGTAAAATCAGGAGGTCCTATGAATCACGCAAATGAAATCGAAACGAAAAAACATGGTATAGGCAGAAAAGTAACCTATATTATTTGTACTTTATTTATTTTAAGCTTAGTTTTTGGTGGATATTTTTTCTCTGAGAAATACTTTGCCAATGAGTCTAGTTCAACACAGACTGAATTAGGGGCAAAAGTAACAATAACTCTCCCCAATGGCAAAAAGGTTTTTACGTATGAAAACCTTATTGTTCAAGAAGATGGTAAGCTACTGTACAAAGGAGATCGAAATACAATTGACTTAACAGGTGGAGTTATGGTTTACGAAGATTGGAAAAACTAATATTGTATAATAGTAAGGCTGGTTAAAGAGTCATATTCTAACACAGCCTTTTAAATATTTTAATAACAGAAATGAGATAATTCCTTAACCCCTTGCTAAAAGCGGTCTATCTTTATTCCAAATTACTTCTACAGGTATAGAGAAAAAATCTGATAAAATTTGACTGTTCAGCATATCCTTCGTGTAACCAGATGCAAATTGCTCTCCGTTTTTCAATAGAAATGTATGGGAAAACTCTGGTAATACTTCTTCTACATGATGGGTAACGTAAATAATACTTATATTTTTCTTTGTCAAATCTCTAATAGTATCTAGCAATTGCTCTCTAGCCATAAAATCTAACCCTGTTGCTGGCTCATCTAAAATAACTAGTTCAGGATCTAACATAAGAGCTCTTCCAATTAACACCCGTTGACGCTCTCCTTGAGACAAGCTACTGTATGGTCGATCTGCATATTTAATACTACCAAGACTTTCTAAAATCCCTATAGCCTTATTTCTTATCTCAGTAGTCGGTGTTTCATACAGTCCTATGGAAGCATAAGCACCACTTAATACTATTTCAAAGGCACTATCTGATTCATACAAATTATGTTGTAGACGACTAGATACTAATCCGATATTTTTTCTTAATGCTCCACCTAATTCTGCTTTACCAAATACCCTTCCTAACACCTCCATTTCTCCTACCGTTGGATGATAATATGCACATATCATATTTAATAAAGCCGTTTTTCCGGCACCATTTAATCCATATAATACCCAATGTTCTCCTTTTTTTATTTCCCAATTAATGTTTTGCAGTATCCAGTGACCATTTCTCTTTAATCCTACGTTCTTTAATTTAACAACCATACCCATCCTCCTTCTTGATAATTTTACTAAAAATTCAAACTCTTTATCAAGTAAGTATCAGTTTTAAACAATGATAAAAATATATAAAAAGCCTGGTAAAAGTTTAGCTTCTAAGAAATAAGCAAAACTTTTACCAAGCCATTAGACGTACAAAATTGTAAACGTTTTAATTTTTTGGGGTTTTATGACCCTCTTAAAAAGAGGGCCAATGATAGTGGTAATTAACCTACTAATCCTTCTTTTTTAAGAACTGCTTCTACTCCATCAACAGCTTCTACTGCATCTTCACCAGTTGCAGAGATTGTAATTTCTCCACCTTTAGGTACTCCAAGTGACATAACACCCATAATAGATTTTAAGTTCACAGACTTACCTTTAAAAGCAATTTGCATATCTGATTTGTATTTGCTAGCAGCGCTAACTAATAATGTAGCTGGTCTAGCATGGATACCAGTTTCATCAATTACTGTAAAAGTTTTTTCACTCATAATATAATACCTCCAATAAAATATCGTTACCTTCTTATTTTAGCTGATTTTAAAAGCTAATACTAACTTTTTTTCATCTTTTTTTAACTTCTTAATAAAATGAAGCTTTTCTTTGAGTTTATTCCCTATTATTTCTTTTTTATAACCTATAATAACAATAACTAATTAAAATTTAAAAAAATTTATAACATTTTTACTTTCACTCTGAGTTTTTATGATATATTTTACGTGTGACATCTCATAACATTACTCCATCCATTACACTAACTAATCTTTCGTTCTTACGTTTCTTCATGAATAATCTTTTACCATTGTCTTACCCCTACACACATTTATAAAGAGGTGATATTTTTGAAAAGAAAGTTATTAATTACTGTACAAATCAACACTTCCCTTTTAGAAAAAATAAAGTCATCTTTACCCAATTGGGAAATAGTAATGACAAAAAAACCAGATGAATGGGATATACATCTAAAAGATGCAGAAATAGTCATTTGTTGGAGAAGTGATTTTAAATTAGAAACCATTTCACGAAATAAGAATCTTAAGTGGATTCAAACATGGAGTGCTGGTGTTAATACTTTGCCTCTTACTGAGTTAAGTAAGGAAAATATCGATATCACTAGTGCGAATGGAGTACATAGCTATCCTATATCTGAAACAATATTTGCCCTTATGCTAGGATTAACAAGAAACATACATACATATGTACGTAATCAATCCATTAAGAAATGGGATGCAACGGACCTAAAATTGGAGATCCACAAGAAGACGATAGGGATTATTGGTGTTGGAGCCATTGGGAAAGAAACAGCAAAGATTGCAAAAGCATTTGATATGCATGTAATAGGAGTTCGACATTCTGGAAAAAAAGAATCCTATGTAGACGAAATGTATACTTCCGCACAATTAAATCAAGTTCTACCTTTATGTGATTATGTTGTAGTAACACTACCTTTAACAAATGATACTTATCATTTATTTACAAAAGAACAATTTAGACTAATGAAACAATCAAGTTTCTTCATTAATATAGGACGGGGAGAAATTGTAAAAGAAGATGATTTAATCGACGCCTTAGAAAATGGAGAGTTATTAGGAGCGGGCCTTGATGTTTTTGAAACAGAACCATTACAACAGTCAAGTAAGCTTTGGGAATTAGATAATGTGATTTTAACACCGCATACTTCTGGTTCTACAGAACATTATAATAGCAGAGTAATAGAAGATATATTCCTACCAAATTTAAAGCATTATTTAAATGGAGAAGAACTCCCAATTAACCTTGTAGATTATAAAAAGGGCTATTAGGTAGTATTCGTTCGTTTAATTAAAAGAGAGTATATATCCTGTTTTTAAATTGGTTATATACTCCCTCTTGTTTAATTATTTTTTTGATACTTTTTCTGGGAAAAATATCGACGATAGCTCATATAAACTCTTTGTACGAAAAAACCAATAATTAAAATAATAACAAGTAATAAAGTGATGGTTGCTCCAGGAGGAGTTCCTAAATGATAAGAAGAAAATAACCCTGTAAATATGCTAAAACCAGCTACAAGTATTGCAACAATAAATACCCACTTAAATCCTTTTACTAATCGTATAGAAAAAGCAGATGGCAATACAAGAAGAGCAGAAACTAATAATACACCTATTGTAGGGATAATAACAGAAATAGCAATACCAGTAATAATGCTAAAAGCAATAGATAATAAGTTAGTATTAATACCGCTTGATGAAGCTGTATCTTCATCAAAAGTCATGATATACATATGTCTATTAAAAATAATAAAGAAAAGTAGAATAATGCCTGTTACAATTGCTAAAACATTTACTTGTTGTTCACTAATAGTAATAATACTTCCAAATAAATATTGATCCATGCTAGTAGACATTCCACCGGTAGAAAGACTCATCAAAAATAATGCAAAGGACAAGCCAGCAGCCATTAATATGGCTATAGAAACTTCAGAATAAGTATGATAAGCTCTTCTCATATATTCAATTCCGATTGCACCAGCAATTACTACCAGAAGGCTTGATACTGTGATATTTGTTTGAAAGAAAAATCCGATAGCCACACCAGCTAAGGAAATATGTGATAGTGTATCTGCCATAAGTGCCTGTCTTCGCAGCACTAAAAATATACCTATAATAGGTGCAATTATTGCAATGAGCCCACCGGCCCAAAATGCTCTTTGCATGAATTCAAGGTTAAACATTTCCATCCGCCTTTTTCTCCTTTCTCTATATGAATAATTTTATCTAAATATCCTTCCACTTCATCTTGATCATGTGTCACCATAATAACAGTCCTATTATGGAAGTTAACTTGATGTTTCATAAACTCATAAAATCCTTTGCGACTATTAACATCCATACCTGTTGTCGGTTCATCTAGAACAAGTAAATCAGGTTCAGACGCTAGTATTCTCGCAATAACAATTTTTTGTTTTTGTCCACCAGATAGTTCTCCGACTTTTCGATAACGAAAATCCCACATACCTACCATCTCTAACGCTTTTTTAACTGCTTCATGATCAACATCCTGTAATCGTTGAAACCATTTTTTCTTTTGAAATCTTCCCGACCGAACAAGTTCAATAACAGTACTAGGGAAACCTACATTAAAGGAAGCAATCTGTTGAGGGACGTATCCTACCGTTAATTTCTTCCCATTAATATTTACCTTATTTATTCTGACTTCTCCTGACCATGGTTTTAATAATCCTAGTAAAAGCTTTAATAGAGTGGATTTACTTGCTCCATTAGGTCCTGTAATTCCTACGAACTCTCCAAACTCTAAGTCAAAAGAAACATTTTCTAAAGAAGGTACATGCTCATAGCCAAATGTTAAGTTCTTTATTGTTGCTAACTTCATTATTTTACTCCTTTCTGCTCTTTACTCCTACTTGTTGAATACGTACATTTACATTCATACATAAGTTAATTTTAAAACAATAAAAACGGGAAAATAATCTGTATGTTATTTTCTTCCGTGTCAAACTTCATGCAAAATTTACTATTACGATTCATTCTTTCTATCTATAATTTCGTATTCATTACGATTTAAAATGTATTAATCATAACCATTACTTACAATTATTGTCCTTTTAAATCAAAACGATTCCGATTAATGATTCTATATTAATTTTCATGAATGGTCAAGAATTTTCCCTCTGCTTCAACTGTTTCTGTTAACTATTATAAACTGGTTTAAAAAGAAATAAACGATAAGCCAACCAGATGTATGGAAAAATAAGATTAAACAACGAATTTATCGGGTAATAGTTTTATATACAAAATAAAAGCATTACCTAATGAATACATTAGGTAATGCTATCATACATATAATTGAAACAATTAGAATCTTACTACTCTTCCATTAAACGTAGATTTCCAATAACCACTATTCATAGATGCAATTGCAACACCTGTTGAACTTTGTGATCCGATAAATTGTCCATTTCCTACATAAATTCCAACATGTCCATCTGTTTTGTAAGTGTTAAAGAATACTAAATCTCCTGGTTGGATGTCATTTACAGACACACGAGTACCTGAATTCTTTAAAGCATCTGTACTTGCAGGAATGCTATATCCAGCTTGTGAATACGCCCAGCTTACAAAACCAGAGCAGTCAAATAAACCATTCGCTACATCAGAAGCAGTTCTTCCGCCACCAAACTTATAAGTAGAATTTCCAATATACTTATATCCAGCTGTAATAGCTTTAGATTTACTTCCAGAAGCTTTTACTTCTTTCTTTGAACCTGTTGTTGATTTTGAACTAGATGTTCCAACAGTAGAAGCAACTAGTTTATTTAAAGATTCCTCTTCTTTTTCTTTCACAATTTTTTTGATTTCTGGTTCCTGTATATTTAAAGATCCAAACTTTTGTTCAAGTTGAGCTTTTTCTTTTTCAAAAGATTGTTGTTGCTTTTCTAAATCCTTCTTATCTTGTTCGTTTTTATCTTTTTGAGAAATATTTTGTTTTTGCATTTCTTCAAGATCTAATTTCATATCTTTTAATTTATTGTATTTTGTTTCTACACTAGCTTGCTTTTCTTCTAATTCTTTTTTATCTTTTTCATTGCTTGCAATTAAATCTTGATCTGCTTCCATAATAGTTGCGACGGCACCTACACGGTCAACAAAATCTTTGAAGCTTTCAGCACCTAGTAATACTTCAATATAATCGACACTTCCTCCATTTTCTTGGAAAGTGCGTGCTCTTTCTTTTAAGATATTGTTACGTTTATCAATTTTATCTTGTAACTCTTTAATTTCTTTTT
>DATMFU010000188.1:0-2423 GCA_035556015.1 Niallia sp.
AAGCGGCTCAGCGCGAGCCCCACGGAAAGCGAACCCCTGAAGCGGAAAGCAACATCCCTATTCAAAGAGAATAATAAATATACTATATACAAACCTCTACTTCTAAAATTCAGGGATTTGTCTACAGTCTGACCGCCCTATAATTAGGACGGTTTCCATTTCTTCTTCCTTATAACTTAACAACTTTATGGGTTCCATCAAAAGTCATTGGTAAATCCATAACATCTTGAAGGATATCAATCCCGTATTTATTTAAGAAATAAGTAATGTTCCAGATTCTTTCTTGTGGGGAACCTTCAGGCTTTAAATTTTGTTCGATTCGACTAAATTTATTCACTATTACTTCATGTTTTAATTTCACTGAATCATCAACTTTATTTTGCATAAATTCTACTTGACTGATTAGAAAATCTTCATTTTTTTCCAATAATGGCAATAAACCTTTATGCTCTGCTTTTATTTCTTCTTCAATCTGATTGTATTTGGTTTCAATTACGTCTTTAACCTCACTTAGCAACCGAGCAATCTTTTCATTTGAAACTGACTGTAAAAATTGTGCACATTTTTCCGATGTTCCATTTATAAGAACATCTTTCATAGATAGTTTTAGTTCTTCTATATCCGCTTCCACACTTCTCTCTAACAGAGTAATATTTAGACGGGGAACAACGGGTGGCATTTTTATTTCTAAGTGTTCAAACGCCTTTTTTAGTTCTGCCCAATAAGCAATTTCTCCAGGTCCGCCAATAAACGCTAACGTTGGAAATAGAAGATCTTGTGTTATTGGCCTTGTAACAACATTATTACTTAATTTTTGAGGGAATTCACTTGCTATTTCTTTTAATTCATCGATTGTAAAAGATACGATTTTGTCTTTTCCAACAAAACGGTTGCCTCTTTCATCATATTGCAGCAACACTCTTTCTTGCTCTGTATCATCGTAATAAAACAAGTTAACTGGATTCTCTGCCATTTCAATAACAAGGGAATATCCATTTTCCTGTACTAATTTCTGTTGGGTGGACACTGCATCCGCCAATTGTTGAAATTCATTGATTTGTTTTAGAAAAATTTCTTTTTCTAACTTACGAATTTCTTTATCACCAGAATCAACAAGTAACAACCCATAATCTTTAAATAAGCTCATTGTCAAATAACTAAAGAAGTCAACAATTGTTGTAGACTCATCAACTGCCTTTTGCAAAAGTTGTAATAAAGACTGGGAATGATCTGTTTCCCCATAAGATTCGATGATTGTTTCCAGCCAGTCTGTACAGACCTGTTTATCAAGTTCTATATCTGAAGCCATTCTTTTATCTAGTACTCTTTGTGGAAATACAACTTTCTTCATTTTTTCCTTGCTTGGTGTGTATATATGATTGATTTCTAGATAATCATGATCCTCTCCAGCTACCCAGAATACAGGGACGACCGGGATATCCAATTCTTCTTCTTTTTGTTTTGCTAAAAGGATTATACTAATTACTTTATGAATCGAATACAGCGGACCAGTTAATACTCCTGCTTGCTGCCCGCCAATAACCACCACACTATTTTCCATTCGTAATTTAGCAATGGAATGCCTCACCTTATCACTTTGAGGAAAATTTTTCATATAAGCTTCAATATAGTCCGCAACATCATTTCTCATAAAAGATCTTGCTTCTAATTCTTTCACTCTCTTCTCATAACTACCTTTATCAAGATAAGAATAATGAAAAAAATCTTTCGTACTATTCTTTTGTTCTAAATAATCTGTTACGAACTTATTTGCCACAGGCAAAGAGAGATTTATCATCTCCATCTATGTACTTCCTTTCTCCAATTCGAGTTTTCCTTTTACTTTTATGTATTAATTCCTTATTAATAAAACCCCTTCAATAATAGGAGCCAACCACGAGCTTCTCCCTTAACACTAGTACTAATGAAAGAAACATCGATTATCATATTTTGTTACATAGAAAAGTATAGCATCCCTTTTATATAAAAGAAAAAAAGTTGCTTATAGCTTCTGCCAGTCCATAACCAGCTATTCATTCATAAACTGTCAGTAATAAAAATAAATCGTTAATTTGGTTGTATTTCTATTACCAAGTTGCAGGCGCTATTACACTATTCCCATTGCTTTTAATATAGATAGTAAAAGACCGTAAACGATTAATCCAACATATAAAGTGAAAAAAAGCAGAAATGTTACACGCCAAATCCCTTTAAATACTTTTTTATATTCGATTTCTGCTTTAAACTTCCAATGCATAATAACAAATAACATTCCAATCAACAAGATAAAAATAACAATATATAATAAGAAAGATGTATTCCAAATGGATTGAATAAGAAAATGTACAGACAGAATAAAAAAGATCGTGCTAATATCTATTGCTAGCTGAATAGAAAGCCGTTGTTTTTTTGTAATTAGCTTA
>DATMFU010000189.1:0-3259 GCA_035556015.1 Niallia sp.
TTTTCGGTAATTTTTGGAAAGGGATGTTTTGTTTAATGAAGTAAATCGAATATGCTGTAGAAAATTGCTGTTTTTTCAGGAAAGATACAGGAAAATGGCTAGCAGCTATCGAATAAAAAAGTATTATTGTTTTGTTTTTAACCTTTTTATAAGGCATGGAATATATTATGTTAAATACATTACTTTGTACGGAAGCTTGACTATTCGGCAATATATTCATTGTTATGGAATAGACTAGAGTAAATAAACAAAGAGCGAAATGTAATGACGTTTGTAGTAGCTGGAGTGAAGTAATAAATAAGTAGGAGGGAGCGGAAATGAAGTGGACTGAGTTTGTATCACAGGGAAAGAACAGAGTCTTACCAGTTATTGTTGAGGTATACGGGAAAAAATACCCACATTATGCAAGTAAGCTTTATCCCATATGTTATACAAGCTTTAATGATTTAGGTATTCTTTTTACACCTTGTGGATTGTTGAGAAGAAAAAAGAAGCGGAATTTGCAAACGGTTCGTTATAAAGAAATTGTTTCAGTAGAATTTAATGTGCAACGTGTCCCAACTGTTTTTTTATACCTTTTAGGATCATCGCTTCATTTAGATATTATTATTCACTTAAAGGATTCTTCCACTTTGCATTTGGAGAGTGAAGATATTAGCCTTTTTCCGGAGTTGGTTAAGCTATTAAAGAAACACAAAGTGTTTATTAAAGATCCTTTAAAGCTTCAATCGATTCTCAAAGAGCAACATACAATGGAAAAGTTTTATAGCTATTTAGATCAGCATTTAGAAACAGACCCCCATCATAATGGCAGAGAGCCGAAAATAAAATAAGAACGGATAAGTTTAGATCTTCCTTTGGTCCAATGCTTCTAAGATAGCTATTGTGTTTTTATTGTAAATGGAAACAGAAAAATGCATGGCTGGTACAGTCATATGTCTTCGATTTGGATTCATGTTTTGTTTTCTTTTTAATGTCATATCTGAATTGCCTCATTACTTTTTATATACAGGTTTTCCATTGTTTTAATGTTTTTATACAAATATTAAGTAATTGTAATTTAGTCTACACTGTTCTCTAACTTTTTACTCTTTTTCTTGTGATACAATAAAAAAGCAGAGTCTTAGAAAATGAGTAATTTCTTTCGTAAAGAACTCTTCTCATTTCCATAGACTCTGTTTAATTATGCCCGTTTAGCTAGTAAGTTTAATGCTTTTTTATTCATGTCATGAATATCTTCAAAAGTTTCTGACACTGCTACCGTCATTTTTCTCCTATTCGGATTCATTGATTTTTTTGGCTGTTTCTTCGATTTATTGAATGGGGTAGGAGTGGGAGCAGTTGCAGCGTTTTTTTTGTCTGCCATATCAATTCCTCCTTTTTAACAAAATTTGATGATGAAATTCTTGCACAAGCTACTAATCTCCAAAACTATAATTTTATTAATTGTGAAAAATGCTCATGCTTTTTTATCTATATATTATTATACTACAGAACATCTAAAATGGAGACTTAAACCATGTACCAATCAAAAATTTGTGCGAGGTTAAGGATATGGGAAGCATCAATTCCGTCGACTTCCACAAAATTTGAACTAATTCCTATCAACATATTATAACTTTCCCCATAATATGCAACGATAAAAACATTCTTTGCCCGTTCTTCTTCATTTGTACCATGACTTGGGCCTTTTAAAGGGATACTTTTCCCATCAAGCAGGTGTTGGACCATGCTATCTCTTACTTCTCTATCTACAAAGTTAATATTATAACAAATTTCTACACTATTAAAAGCTGATTCTAGGTTGCGTTTTAATTCATCAGCACTGGCACTTATGGCAAATGGAAAAATTGCAATATGAAATTGAAAAGTGTCTGCGTATAGATTTAAATAGGCTCGTAGTTCATCTTTATATTGGCGCCAGTGTTGGGGAGGATTGCGATCCATAAAATGATCAGCAGTTCTGGAAATAACTTCGGTAAAGTTCTGGACTTTTTTTGCGTTGTAGCCTAAAACTTCTTCATTTTTGCGAATTGTTTTACGTATGTAATTGCTATGCTGGAATTCTGTGTTCCAAATCTTAAGAATGTCTGGTGTTTGAAAAACGGCTATATCAAGAAAAACAGCCGCACAAACAAAAGACAAAATCGTTTTCCAGTCAACAATTTGAAGTTGATCTGAAAAGATTCCAAGACAGATTAAAAGAAAAAACAATACATAATATGATTTTCGAATCGCCTGAAGATTCTCTACGTATTTATCTGTTCGCCACCAAAAATAGATGAGTGAAAGCACGATCAACAAGATAACTGCAGAAATAAAGCCAAAATAGATTGCTGTCAAAGGTTGTCCTCCCAATATTTTCATATCTATTATTATAGCATGCATTCAGTATAGGAATGAATATTAATAAAAATGAAATCGTTTTCTAATCTTAGGCGTATTGATAGTATCAATGCAATCATTATCCGATATTTCCCCTAGGCTAATTCTAGGATTTCTATTATAATAAGAAAAAAATGGTAAACCGAAACTTAGTAAAAACGAACATAGAAAAGAGGAATAGGATGTTTCCAATATTAGAGACAGAAAGACTGATATTAAGAGAGATTGAAAAAGAGGATGCTGCAGATTTATTTGCCTATTTTTCTAATGCTGAAGTAATGCGCTATTATGGCCAGGAGGTATTTTCGAGCATCGAGCAAGTCGAAACAATAATTGGGCACTTTTCGGAAAGTTTCCGAAATCATCGAGGGTTAAGATGGGGCATGCAAATAAAAGGAACTTCCCGACTTATTGGCACACTTGGTTTAAATAATTTAGTTCTTTCCCATAAAAGAGCGGAGATTGGATACGAAATTCATCCCGATTATTGGCGAGCTGGATATGCTTCAGAAGCGGTAAGAAAAGTTGTCTCCTACGCATTAGAAGAGCTTCAATTAAATCGGCTAGGAGCGATGATTTATTTAGAAAACGAGGCATCAAATAAACTTGCTCAAAAGCTTGGTTTTCAGCATGAAGGCATTTTGAGGAAATATTATGAACAGAATGGGAAGGCATTTGATATAAATGTATATTCCATCGTTAAAGACGCCTAAATCTGTATGATGGGATGAGAAAAGTGGAATCTAGAACAACGATCTATTTAGTTAGGCATGCACACTCCGTATACTCCTCAGATGAATTAGGTAGACCTTTATCGGAGAAAGGTATATCGGATGCTAAACGAGTAGCAAAACGAATGGAAATGGAATCTGTC
>DATMFU010000190.1:0-17646 GCA_035556015.1 Niallia sp.
TGAGCCAGGATCAAACTCTCCAATAAAGAGTAAGATTAGCTCATTGCTAAACTCTAGCTTTTGTATTACTTAATTTTGTTTTACAACAAGTGTTATAAAACGATTATTGTTGACGTTTATTGTTCAGTTTTCAAAGAGCAACTAACATAATGAATCATATCATGTTATTTCGTTCTTGTCAACTTCTGTGAAGAAGTGAAAGAAAGAAAAATTCACTTACCAAAGTGACAATATTTATAATATCACAAAACTTCGTAGAAGTCAATGTTTTTTATAAATTTTTTCTTCGAAGTTATTGTTTAAAAACTTCGAATCGGAACAAATTAATCATAACAAATGATTTCGTTCTTGTCAACTTCTGTGAAGTATATTTAGAATAAAAATGTCGTTTACAAAACATTACGTTTGCTCGACTTATAGAATCATACCATCCTATTTTCTTAAAGTCAATAGGATAATAAATAAGTAGAATAATATTTCCCTACATCTCATTAGTTCTTGTTTATATAGAAATTTTAAAACGAGGAAGACACAAACACTTTCCTCATTACTACTAAAAGTAAACGAAACTAGTATTAATTAGGAAGAAAACTAAAAAACCTTCCCAATAGGAAAGGTTAAACTCTTTTCGCACCATAATATTTAGTTTTCCAATAAGAGTTTGATAGCTTGTCCACTTTTACTCCATGAGAGGAAGAACTATGAATAAACTTATTGTCTCCTATATATATACCTACATGAGATACGCCCTTATTATATGTTTCAAAAAATACTAAATCGCCCTTTTTAAGCTTACTTTTCTTTACGCTCTTTCCCTTCTTATACATACTAGCTGCTGTGCGCGGAAGAGATTTACCTACTTTTTTATAACTATATCCAACAAATCCGGAACAGTCGAATCCTTTTGGGGATGTTCCACCATATACGTACGGAGTGCCTATATAGTTTTTAGCTACTGTCACAACTGATTTTTTAGTTGCAGCACTCACTGACTGGCTTCCTACTATTCCTGAAAAACATAATACTAATGACAAGAATGACAATACCATAATTTTTTTCATACGTTAACCTCTTATGTTTAAATTTCCCGTGGCTGTTCGTTTCAATTAATTATATGTATTTTCTCATATTTTTCTGATAATTAGGTTACACCGTTATAGTTTTTTCATTACAATCCTATTACAATGGTATATAAGGATAATATTTCCATCACAGAGAGAACCTTCAACTACTACCTATATAATGTAGAATGCTATACTAATAGATATAAAATAAGGAGGGTGTAATCCGTGGATTTTATTGCAATAGACTTTGAAATAGCAAATCAGGATATGGCAAGTGCCTGTTCGATTGGATTAGCCTATGTAAAAAATAACTCGATAGTAAAAGAGGAATATTATTTAATCAAACCACCAAATCTGACATTTGATGACCGTTTTACAGCAGTTCATGGAATCACAAAGCAGCATGTCGAAAACGAAAGAAACTTTCAAGAGGTTTGGGATCTTATAAAAGATGACCTTTCTACTAATATTCTTATTGCACATAATGCACAGTTTGATATGAGCGTATTACATTGCTGCTTAGAGAAAAACAAAATAGACAAACCAGATATCTCTTATATCTGTAGCATCCCAATTAGTAATCGAGCTATAAGAGGACAAAAAGTGGGACAGTCCCTTAAAGAGCGAACTTCTTATTTTGGTATATCGCTTCAAGACCATCACCACGCTGGTGCAGATGCTCGAGCCTGTGCGGAACTTGTCATAAAATCAATCCAATCGAGAAATAAAGAATCTCTCCATAGTTTTTGCACGTCGTATAAGTCTCTACCTATTAAAGAGTTTTCTCAAATAAAAGCACAGACATCATTCGGACATTCCATTACAACCAAAAAAAGAAAAAACGTTAAAAGATTTCCTTCTGTATCTATATCAGAAATCACTCCTACAACAGAAGTATTTGATAAAGAACATATTCTTTTTGAGAAAAACATTGTGTTTACAGGTGATTTAACTTCCCTTACTCGAAAAGAAGCAATGCAAAGTGTAGTGAATTTAGGAGGCATCATTAAGAGTAGTGTAAGTGGTAAAACGGATTATTTAGTTGTCGGAATTCAAGACCAACAATTAATTGGTTCAGAAGGACTCAGTTCAAAAGAAAAGAAAGCAATTGATCTTCAATCAAAAGGTAAAACAATTGAAATAATAAATGAAGAAGAATTCCTCAAGCTACTAACTAATGAAAGCATTGTAAAATAAAAGGCTAATTCCATTAGGAGTAGCCTTTCTTATCAAATACTGCCTCTCTCTGCTTTTCCTCTTTTAATCAAGGAAATAATTCTCCTTTTTTTCCAGTTTACCCTATTGGACAAACACAAAATAAAGACAAGTTCCATATTATAAGTATTGATAAAGATGCGAAAATAACAGAAAGGAGGAAAAGCTACAGTAAGCTCAGGTATCACAATGAATCTTATCTTTATATACTGTTACTAAAAAGATCAATCCAGACATATACTATATTATAAAAATACAAAAATATGAGACAAGAAGTATCCTTTTGAAAAGATACACTCATACAGGTACCTATATGATTAATTACCTACTTTTATTTAATATCTTCTGGTATTTTCCTATCTTTTCGTTCTATTTGTCTATTAAACATGAATATTTTTACCTATTTTTTTAATTTCACGTCTAAAAGATTGCTAGTTTGGGAATAGTAAAGACAAATACAACGATATGAGAAAAATTTTAAAATTATTCTTAAGGAGAGGATTACACATGAACTTATTCACAAATACTACATTATTAACAGACTTCATCGAGAAAGATAAATTTGAGTTAGAATCCTACCTTGACTATTTATTTACTGTGGCATCTGACCAATAAATGAAAACGCTCTCTGGCTACTGATACTAGCCAGAGTTTTTTTATAATAAAATGCTATATTTTCCAGGATTTTTTTTACAATTATTCTAAAAAAAAACTTAATTTTTCAAACTAACTTTGATACAATATAAAAATAATATTATTTAGGAGCCTATTTTATGGTAATTAATAGAAATAATATGGAAAATATAGTGGAAGTTTTAAATCAGATTGAACACTTAAAGAAATTATTGCTTCAATATGGTGTTAACCATGGGTTAAATCATCCTGTCACGATAAAAGTTAGTGAACAACTTGATGCTTACATCGTTACCTATCAAAAATTAACGAGTAAATAAGCTACATGATTACCTTCTAGTAATTTCCTCTTCTTAGTTAGTAAGATTAAGCATGTCTTTTAAAGCTGCTGCAGCTGCACCTCTTGGATGGGAAGCACCACCTATACAGCATATTGTACCCATTTCTTCTGTATGAAATAAGATTCCTTTATTTGTGCCTCTTACATGAAAAAGTGGATGATCTGGTTGAATTACTTGTGGTTTCACTTCCAAGACAACTTTCCCTGCATACACCTTCGCAGTAGCTATCAATTTCCAATCACATCCGTTTATTTTAGCTTTTTGCATATCGGCCTTTGTAATATGTTGAATTCCCTCAACTGTTATATCTTTTAGTGTATAGTTTGTTCGAAGCAAACCGTTGGCTAATAGCAATATTTTGCAAGCACTATCGAGTCCTTCTACATCCAAAGAGGGATTCGCTTCCGCAATTCCTTTCTCTTGCGCTAAAAGAAGAGCTTGTTCAAACGTTAGATTATCATCTGACATACTTGTTAAAATAAAATTCGAAGTACCATTTAAGATTCCTTCCATTGCCATAATCTCACTTCCTGCTAGACTGTATTCTCCCATGTCCAAAGTAGGAAGTGCTGCTGCAGTTGCACCACTATATTTAATTTCAGATTGACTCTTCTTCGCACTTTCTAGTAATTCCGGTAAAGCCTGAACAAGAGCCCCTTTACTAATCGAAATAATATCCATTTTATTTTCGAGGGCTTGTTTCATAAAAGAAAGAGCAGGTTCACCCGTCAGAAGATTAGAAGGTGTACATTCCACTAATATATCTCCTCTTATTACTGGCTTTTGTATACAAATATTTTTAATAGCTGCATATTGTGAAAGGGCATCTGATCCACTAGGTAAATCATGTAACAAGCTTAAATCTAATCCCTCTTTCTCGTAAATCATTCCTACTGAACTTATGATTCCAACCACGTTATAACTCCTATTATACTTTGCCAATAAATCGTCTTTTTTCTTATATAATAATTCCACAAATTCCTTAGCCACCTTACCATAGCCAGTAATCATAATTTCTTTCATCTTCATCCGTCATTTCATACCTTTCTTTTTTACTCATTTCTCTATAGTTTTCTTGCTTTTTATGCCATTTCCTTTATTTTTTATAAAAAAAGGACAGTTCCAATTAAGAACTGACCAAATCATGCAAGTTATAAATACTTCCGGTGTAACGCTTTTCCATCATACGTATAGAGTAATTTCTTCTCTTCTACTACCGTTTCTAAATGAACACCTCTACCCCATAGTTGGTAAATATAAGGTAACACCTTTTCTAAGTATTTTAAATCCAATTCGATTCCTTCATAGCTATGGGCTAAATAAAGTTCCCCTTTTTTCTGATAATCCCCATCATTTACTGTTATATAAGGAAAACCACCATTAACCCGCATACTGACTAACTGATCTCGGACCTGTTCCCACTGTTTATCAACAATTTTATACTCCCGTCCTTGTTTTTGAAATAAATACATATCTTCTCTCATCACTAAATCTTTCGTTAAATAGTTCCGTAAGAAAGAAATATCTGATTCCACTTCTCTTACCTCAAACATTTTTTCCCTACCAGAACCAGGCTTTACACCTCTACGCTTCATTTCCTCTGTTGGATTATTATAACGTTCTTCTATATCTTCGAAGATTTTTAATCCTAAATAATATGGATTGATTCCGGTCTTAGAAGGTTGCACAACACCAGCATTTAACTTTGCAAATTCAATAGCCTCTGCACTCGTTAAATCTAATTCTCTTACTATACGTTGATGCCAATAGGAAGCCCATCCTTCATTCATAATCTTTGTTTCAAGCTGCGGCCAGAAATAGAGCATCTCTTCTCGCATCATAGTGAGAACATCTCTTTGCCAATCTGTAAGTTCTCTGCTGAAATTTTCGATGAATAGTAGTAAATCCTTTTCCGGTTGTGGAGGAAATTTCTTTGGTACCTTTTTCTTTTGCTTCTTCGGTTTACCGAGATCATCTAAACTCCATAATTCATCATAAGGTGTGCTAGTTACTTCCTCTTCTTCAAATTCCACATCATCCATCGACCAAGCAAGTTTAGGTCTCATTAAACTCGGGTCAATATGTTCATCAATCGCCAGCACTGCATCTAAGAAAGTTTCCACCTCTTGTTTTCCATATTTAATTTCATATTGTCTTATTCGATCTGCCGTTGCTGCCATACTCTCAACCATTTCTCGTTTTGTATTTTGAAAGCGGACATTATTTTTAAAGAAGTCACAATGTGCTAATACATGGGCAACAATTAGTTTATTATTAATTAATGAGTTGCTATCCAAAAGAAATGCATAACAAGGGTTGGAATTAATCACCAGTTCATATATCTTAGAAAGCCCTAAATCATAATGTAATTTCATCTTATGGAACTGCTTACCATAGCTCCAATGGGAAAAGCGAGTAGGCATTCCGTAAGCACCGAATGTATAAATGATGTCTGCAGGACAAATTTCATATCGCATTGGATAAAAATCTAATCCGAATCCCGAAGCTATCTCTGTTATTTCTTCAATGGCATATTCCAATTCTTTTTGTTCTACCTCATTCATTCCGTTCTCTCCTTTCGCCGTTTAAACTAATGTATGAAAGAAGAGATTGAATCATGATTGAATGAACAAGAAATAGTAGGAAGAACACTAAAAAAGGGGAAATCCACAAGTCATTATTCCATTTATATAGTAGAAACTACTAAATGGATAAAACTTGTGGATCTTACACCCTTTTATTCTTTATTCTAAAATTGATTTAACCTTCTTCACGACAATACTAGAACCACCTTTGTCTTGAACACCTTCTAGCATCATGGCAATTAATAGGTCTTTATTCTTTTTATCGTACGTTACATACCAACCATTTTCCGTTCCCTTTTGACCTTGCTTTTCCTTTAATTCAGCTGTACCTGTTTTGCCTGCAAATGATTTACCAGATATCTTCCCTGCATGAGCAGTTCCACTTGGATTTTCTACCACTTGTTCTAAATCATCTGAAATAGTAGTAGCAGTTGATTTATCCATTATCTTCTCTTTCCATACTTGCCCTTTGTCTTCACTATCTAAAAGAATTGGCTTCATTAGATTTCCGCCAGTAACAAATGGGGTATAAGCTGTTGCAAGATGAATAACACTCATTTCGACTTGTCCTTGACCATAACCAGAATCCGCCAATAGTATATCTGTATTCATCTCTCCAAAAGTAGACTTTTCAATTGGGAAAGGATAACTAAATTCTTCTTCAAAACCAAATTTCTTTAACTCTGTTGAAAACTTCTCTTTCCCTAAATCTAATGCCGTTTGGGCAAAATAAATATTATCACTGTACAACAAGGCGTCTGCCAAGTTAACTGGTGCAGAACTACTATGGACTCTTGTTACATAATATCCGCCCCATGAAGCATCTTTTTGCCATTTTTTTGTCGTAATGTTTTTTTCTTTTTCCGGTGTAATAACACCTTCTGTTAAAGCAGCCGCTGCAACTAATGGCTTCATTACAGAACCAGGAGCATAGTTATTTTTAAAGCGATTGGTAAATGGATCTAATTTATTGTCATCATATGCTTTTTTCTCACTAGCTGTTAGTCCAACAATCAATTTGTTAGGATCATACGCTGGACTACTCACCAATGCTAATGTTTCTCCTGTAGTTGGATTAATGGCAGCTGCTGACCCTGCTTGCCCATCCATTTTTTCATATATTTCTTTTTGTAAATCAGCATTTATGGTTAGCTTAATATTCTCCCCATTTTCCACTTCTTTTTCCGCTAATGTAACAGTGGAGCCATCTGCCTTGTTAATAATAATTTGTTCCCCGTTACTCCCTTTTAGTCGATCTTCTAGTACTTGCTCAAGACCTCTTTTTCCAATAATGTCTGTACTTGTATACCCCTTACCTTTCCGTTCTTCCAGCTCTTCTGCGGTAATGTTTCCTACGTAGCCAATTAAGTGAGCAGCACTTTCACCAAACGGATATATTCTTCCTTTCGAATCCTGCTTCTGCACACCAGGTAAGGAAAAGAGTTTATCTAAATAGGCTTGATCGCCTGTTGCTACTTTCTTTATTGGCACAAAATAACTAGGTTGAACCCAGTCAGCTGCTAATGCACTTTCTATAGAATCCTTGCTAATATCGAGTAGCTTAGCAAGATCATTTATTACTTTGTCGGAGTTATCCCCCATTTGTTCTGGCACTAGACCAATTTCATAAATTAAACCATTCATCGCTAAGGGATTTTCATTTACATCTACAATACTGCCTCGTTCTGCAGATACTGTTTTAACCGAAATCTTATCTTCCTTTGCTAATTCAGCAAATATATATGTAGTGTCCCAATTAATATACCAGTTTTCTTTCTCTTTCTTTTCTTCTTTTACAAGAGATGCATCATGATCAAAACTAATTTCTCCGGCTAGACTATTCATTTTCACAGAAAAGGGAATCTTTGCTTTATCTACCTTATCAAACTCCTCTTCTTTCGATGGCTTTGTATAAGTGATAGCTAAATCAGTAATTTCCAAATCGCCGTAGATTTTCTCATATTTGGCTACAAACTCTTCCTTTGATATTTCTTTCTTAGCTTTTGTTGATAAGTACGCATACATTTCATCAAACTTTTGTTCATTCCAAAGCTTTATATATTGTGAGAGCCTTTCATCAGGAGTGGGCTCATCCTTATTACAGCCAGTTATCACCATTAATAATAATAGCGCTAACATGAATAAACACCATTTCTTCATTTTCCTATCTCTCCCCTTCAAGATTACTACTTCTAGCCTACCATTTTTTTGTCGAAAATTGGTAAGATTTAAACAATAATGTTTCAATATTTCACTAAAATGACAAACAAATGAGTCAAGTACTTCCTTATAGTATTAGCCTAGGCGAATAAAAATAACTATAAAAAGAAAGCTAAAGAGAATCTTACACCTATCTGCACAAATTTACTTAGAACAGGATCATAAATCAAACAAAATTAATTCAATCATGATATATTTTTACCTATCAATGAAAATGTTTCATGAAGTGGAGGAAACCATTTTGATTATTCTTTTCGACGGGGTTTGCAACCTATGCAATAAAAGCGTCCAGTTTATTATTAAAAGAGATCCTAATATGCTTTTCTCTTTTACCTCTTTACAAAGCGAAATAGGCAAAAAGCTACTAAAGGAGCATCAAGTACCCGATAATCTAACAAGTGTCATTCTTATTAAAAATGGTAAAGCCTTCACACAATCTGATGCCGCCTTAGAAATATGTCTTCATTTAACCAAAGGATGGCGACTTCTCTATTTATGTAAAATTATCCCTCGTTATATTAGAAATTACCTTTATCAATTTATCGCTAATAACCGTTATAAATGGTTCGGTCGCTCTGAAAGCTGTATGGTTCCAACAAAAGAAATGAGGAAACGTTTTCTACAATAATTAAAAAAAGGCCGCCTTCAATTAGAAAACGGCTTAAAATTGGAGATAAAAAGATTACTCGTAAAACAGATATTGGGGTTAATAGAAACCTTTGTTTCTATTAAGTAATGCTATATTTAAGCACTAACTAGCTAATTACAATAGAATGCGTAGGTAGGCACTCCACTAGCTAACAATCTTAATATATTGCAGTAGAATCTATTAAATCATATTATAAAAATAGATGTATTCTTGCTATATAGGAATTACAAGTCACCAAAACGCATTTTTTACCAATTTCTTCGTAAATGTACGCTTCATTATAACTATAGGAATATTTTCATAGGAGTGAAACGATTGGACTTTTCAGCTGTTGGAGAAAAAATCAAAGAATTACGGAAACAAATCGGATTGTCCCAAAAAGAACTTTCACATAATATATGTACACAAGCACAGATAAGTAAAATCGAAAAAGGAGAAGTGCTCCCACTTTCCTCCACCCTTTATCTAATTTCTAAACGATTGGGAGTGGATGTGAATTATTTCTTTGACATAGGAACAACTCCGAGACTTGATTATGTAGATGAGACGTTTAGACAATTAAAAATAGCCAGACGCAATACAGATTATCAAACTATCAAGCAAATCGTAGAAGCGGAAGAAAAAAATCCTTTATTTATCCATCACAAAAGAAATCTTCAAGTTCTACTATGGCATAAAGCCATTTATATGTATGAAGTAGAACATCAATTAAACAAGGCCTTAGAAATGATAGATGAGTCAATTGCGTTAACCTTTGATACGGTGTATACAGAAAGAGAAATCGAGATATACATCAGCAAAGGGATCTTCTATTCTGAAGAAGGAATGCTAGATGACTCTTTACGTATACTAGAAAATGGCTGCAGAGCTTTAAATCAACTTCCTTACATACAAGATGATACGATAAAAAGCAGACTATACTTCAATGTAGCAAGGGTGTTAACAAGCATGTCCAAGTATGATGCCTCTATCGCATATTGCAAGGAAGGCATCGACTGGGTCATAGAAAAAGATAACTTATACCTATTGGCTCATTTCCATTATCATATCGGATATAATTATGAATTACAAAAGAATTTTTCTTTAGCCACCTCTTATATGAAGGACGCCCTCATGATTTTCCAATTAGTAAAAGATTATCGCTATACGCAATATATTCAAGATAAAATAGATAGTTTTCAAAACACTTAAATACGTAAAAGAAGCAAAATCCAGGGAAACTTTTCTCATTTAGGTTCCCTGGATTTTGCTTTTTCTTATATTTATCCACCTTTAACCTAATAGTAAATATAAATACCCATCCCATTTGAACCAACCTATTCATTCCCCTCTCTTCACAGACATCTTTTTACCCAAACCTATCGTTCTATGTAAATGTTCCTATTTTTCTATAAATTTTTCCTTTTTTTAAGTATTAAAGGTCAATAGTCTGATAGTATATGATAAAATAGGGACAAATATACGTATATTATAGGAGTGAGTATCAAAAAATGAAGAAGAAAGTCACGGTATTGGCAACTACCGCTATTCTATCAACTGCCTTCGCGGCACATGCTTCAGCTAGTACATATGTAGTGAAAAAGGGAGATACATTAAGTTCTATCGCTAGTAAGTATAAAACTACTGTAAAAGAACTAAAATCTATTAACAACCTTTCATCGGATCTGATTAGAATAAACCAAAACTTAACTATCTCTACTAGTACTAGTACTAATACCAGTAAAGCAACGCAAAATTCTAGTACAACACAAAACTCTACTACTAAGACGTATAAGGTTGTGGCAGGTGATTCCCTTATTAAAATTGCAAACCAATTTTCTATTACATTGGGTGAATTAAAGCAATGGAATAATTTAACCTCCAACAGCATTTATCCAGGCAACGTATTTTATGTCTCTAAACCTAATTCATCTACTAATAATACGACTACTAGCAATTCATCTGAAAGCAATTCCAGCAACAATAGTAGTAGCTCAAATAAAAGTACTACTTCTAAAACAGAAACTTATACAATTAAGAGCGGAGACACTTTAGGCAAAATCGCTTCTCAATATAGTTTATCTGTTGCTAATTTAAAACAACTAAATAACTTAACATCTGATTTAATTTTTCCAGGACAAAAATTAAAAGTGACTGCTTCCCAAGCATCGGAAAAAGGAACAAATACTAATAATAATGCTGGAAGTAATATCAGCAACAATAACAGTAGTTCAAACAAAAGTACCAGTTCTAATACAGAAACTTATACCATTAAGAGTGGAGACACTTTAGGCAAAATCGCTTCTCAATATAGTTTATCTGTTGCTAAATTAAAGCAACTAAATAACTTAAAATCTGATGTGATTTTTCCAGGACAAAAATTAAAAGTGACTGCTTCCCAAGCATCGGAAAAAGTAACGAATACTAATAATAACGCTGGAGGTACAAGCTCAAAACCAGAATTAATATCTACCGGTAATAGTGGATCATTCACCTCAAATATCGTATCCATTTCTAAGCAATTTATCGGTGTTCCTTATGAATGGGGAGGAGCTACTCCAACAGGATTTGATTGCAGTGGTTTCGTTTATTATGTATTAAATCAAAGTGGCAAATCTATTGCCCGTTATTCTGCAGAAGGATATTACAATCGAAGCTATTATGTGGACGTTCCTGCAGTTGGAGATATTGTATACTTCAAAAACACCTACAAAGAGGGAATTTCTCACCTAGGTATTTATATTGGAAACAATCAATTTATCCATGCTGATTCGAGCGGTGTTCGTATTACAAGTTTAGATAATTCCTACTACAAGCAGCATTTCGATAGTTTTAAACGTTTATATTAAAACGAAACTATCCTTAAATACGGATTACTAGTGAAGAGGGTTCTCCAAAAAAGGTTTTAGCATATAAGCACTTCCGTTTTCTGGTGGCTTGTATTTCTGAAACAATATTTTGGGGTAACCCTTTTTTCTATTTACTAATCCTTTCCTATTCATACACTCTTCCTAAATCATTTTCCTTCTACTTATGTGCCCCCTATCATCTCCCAGTAAAAAACGTTATAATTATAGAATGGACTTTTTTTAGAAACGAACATTTCCTATTCATTGTTTATTAATAAGAAAATAAATCTGAGTCAGAATAATTATTATCTATTGCGGAGTGATTACATTGTTTCCTGAAAAATACTTTGAGCCATTGAATTCCTTTGCGGAAAATTTAATGCATACATTGGACGCAACTAATCCAGAAATGCAACGAGTGGTCGAAAAGGGACTTATGCTTTATAGACAAAGTTTTGTATCCCAAGTGAAATTTTCGAATGAATTTATAACTGGTATTGTTCAAGATGTCACCCCGGTTAGAGTTACTCTAGATTTGGAGGTTATTAACAATAGCAATTGTACCTGTCAATCCGGAGCCCTTTGCAGACACCAACTTGCCTTGTTCTTTTACTTACTTGCTCAAGTAGGAAAAGTATCGACTTGGCTAGAGGCTTTCCGAAAACCAATAAGAAAAACCCCTGATTTGCGGAGTCTTGGCTTAAAGCGAGCTAGTGATTTACTAAAAGATAAGCAAGAAGATCAAGTACCCACATACGAAAATTGGATGGAAGGATTGAAGGAGAACTTCCTTTCTCTTATTGAGGCAAATAGTGATAAAGTGTATATGATTGCAGAAATGTATCATATTTATATGCGTAGAATTAAAGCAAATACTCCATTACAAACGGAATGGAAATTACTATATTTAGTCATTGCTCAAGTATTCACCTTTAGACAATTACTCATTTTAAGCAAACAATTAGATCATAGTACCCAGACAATCAATCGTTATTACCGTCATATTTTGTATGATTTATTAAACGGGATTGAAAATGATTTATATAAGTTATCAAACTTCACTTTTCCCTTTGCTTTTGATGACTTTCTAACGAAAATGAGAAAAGATAATGGAGATATCCTTCATATCCAATCTAAACTTGATTTTGAGCCGGTTCAGCTCTATCGAATCCTATGGACAGATTTATTCACTAATAAGAATATGAGGCAAAAAGAGCTCGAAAACAGGTTAAATGAAGAAGATACAGCCAATTTTTCAGAGAAAGTTGGTATCATACATCTTCAATTTCTATTAAAAAAAGATGAAGAAGCCATTAAGAGGATTCACTCCCTTTCTACTTCTATAACAGCCTATATGCTTTATTGGATTGGCTATCTTACTGCACGAAGAGATTGGAAACGAATGGATGATTACATCTCTATATTTATCCAAGAGCTAAAAAACTTTTTAGCAGCTGAAGAGGACGATGATTTCTGTCAAGAATTCACTAGTATGGCAATAAAGGCTATAACCGCTTATTGTAAGGCACAAAATAAAGAAGATTTACTGGAGAAAGCATATATTCAGACACTTCCATATAGCTTCCGAAAATATGATGACTTTCTTTACTCATCCAATCAGCTAGAAAAGTGGATTGATTTATATACATTAATGGGATATGGAATTGATTATCTCGGCAAAGACCAAATAAAAAAATTGCAGGAATTTGATTCTTCTTTGCTACTTTCCTTATATCATCGTTCCATCCAAGAACATATTGATGGAAAAAATAGAGAGCATTATCGTATAGCTGTTCGTCAGTTAAAAAAACTGCGTACATTATATAAAAAGCAGAAAAAGCAGCAAGAGTTTGAGCGATTCCTACAAGTTATCTTAGAACGGACTAAACGTTTAAGAGCCTTTCATGAAGAATGCAGAAAGGGAAAATTAATTCATGCTGAAGACTAACTATTTAAAAATAAATGTACATTATTACGAGAAAACTGGATTCTTTTTAACTGGAGAAATTGATCAAAAGTACTTGTACTCTAGTTATTGGAAAAAACTCCTTTTCCAACACCATGGGGAAAGTTACTATGGTACTGTTCTTGATACCATTACCTACGATGGTGTCGAGGGTATTGTTCTAAATTCATGGCAACTTGTCACTTTACTTGCCAATGAACGATTTAATCGTTTTATCGAGTGGGACTGGAATGATACTGCACAAGTATGCTTAGCTGTGGCACCTAGTATAGTAGAGGCTATTGAGCAACAAGAATGGATGCCTGACTTTGAACGATGGGAAAAGGAAACTTTTACATGGGCACTCCCCAAAAGAGTATTAGAAGAATTTGTTCCTGCATTTTGGGGAATGAAGCTAAGCGAAGAATTAGCAGATTACACGAATAAACAATTTATCCAAAATTGGTTTCATGACTCATTAAATCAATATTTAGAAGCTCATTCAGAGGCAAAACAGCAATTTACAGAGCGAATGACGGTATTAAGAAACACCAATATTCCAACCAATAGACTGTCTGCCTATTTTACGCCTTCTACTTTTCAAGAATGGATGGGTTTAAAAGAAAGCGAATATCCATTTACTATGGGGATTCGTTTAGAGGAACCAACGGACATAGATTCCAGCTGGAATGTCGATGTCTTTCTTAAATCAAAAGATAATCCTGAAGTAATAGTCGATATCCACGATGATAGCAATATGCCTAAAGAGTGGCTTCCATATGCCTCTTATATAGAAGAAGAGCAAGAAAGATGGTTACTCCTCTTCCCTTGGCTAAAAGGAAAAAAAGGTGTTACAAATCAACTCACAGAAGAAGAGGCATGGATTTTCTTAACGGATGCTAGCGAAACTCTACTTGCTTTAGGAATTGATATTCTTCTTCCTTCCTGGTGGCAAGCAATGAAATCAGCTAATTTGAAGGTAAAAGCAAAAGTTTCAACTGCTAGTCATCGTCCTTCTTTCGTAGGTTTACAAGCAATGCTTGATTATGATTGGCGTTTTTCCATGAATGGCGTCACACTCTCAGAAGACGAATTTAATCAATTAGTAGAGGAAAAACGACGCCTTGTATTTATTAAGGGCCGTTGGATTAAATTAGATCCATCCTTTATACGTCAAATACAAGAATTAATGAAGAAAGCGGAAAAAGAAGGATTGCATGTTCGTGATATCATTGAGCAGGAGCTGATGAGAGAAGACGAACAACAAGCAACAGACTTAGAGAATCCAAACACGTTCGCAAAAATTCAAATCGAATTAAATAGACAGTGGCGAACGATGATACAACAACTAAAAGAAATAAAAAGCCTTCCACTTGAAGAAGTACCAAAGGATTTTAAAGGTGATTTACGTGCTTATCAAACCCTTGGGATGAGCTGGCTACTCTTTTTACGTAAATACGGTTTCGGAGCAATACTGGCTGATGACATGGGACTTGGGAAAACGGTGCAACTTATTTCCTATATTTTAAAAGTGAAGGAAGAGCAAAACACTTCTCCAGCCCTTATTATTTGTCCCACTTCCGTACTTGGAAACTGGCAAAAGGAGCTAGAACGTTTTGCCCCTAATTTAAATGTGTATCTACATTACGGATCGAATCGCCTTAAAGATGAGGCATTCTTGAAAAAAGTAAAAGAGACAGATGTCATTTTAACATCCTATGGATTAACGCATATTGATCTTCCTCAATTTCAAGAGGTTACTTGGAGTTCCATATCAATAGATGAAGCACAAAATATTAAAAATTCCCAAACAAAGCAATCAAGAGCTGTTCGAAAATTAAAAGGTCAGCACTATATTGCCCTTTCTGGAACGCCAATGGAAAACCGACTGAACGAGCTTTGGTCTTTATTCGATTTTACCAATCATGGTTACTTAGGAAGTCTAGGACAGTTCCAAAAACGCTTTGTGATACCGATAGAAAAAGAAAATCAACAAGAACAAATTAACCAGCTTCAATCACTTATTCGACCATTTTTATTAAGAAGAACCAAAAAGGACGAAGAGGTTGCGTTAAATCTACCAGACAAGTTAGAACAAAAAGAGTACTGCCCATTAACATCAGAGCAAGCAGCTTTATATGAACAACTAGTAAAAGATACTTTCCTACAAATAGAGCAGCTATCTGGATTTGAGCGAAAAGGGCTTGTTCTCCAAATGCTAAGTAGATTGAAACAGCTTTGTAATCACCCAGCTCTTTATTTAAAAGAGGAAAAGCCAGCTAACCTATTAGATCGTTCCATTAAGATGGAAAAACTAGCTGAATTAGTAGAAGCTATCTTGGAACGGAAAGAGAGTTGTTTAATTTTCACTCAATATATTGAGATGGGACATATGATTCAGCAGGTACTGAAAAAGAAATTTCAGGTAGATGTACCATTCTTAAATGGAAGTGTCTCCAAGCAAAAGAGAGACACCTTAATTCAAGATTTTCAAAATGGCGAATTCCCTATCTTTCTTCTTTCCCTAAAGGCTGGAGGTACTGGGTTGAATTTAACAGCAGCAAATCACGTTATACACTATGACCGCTGGTGGAATCCTGCTGTAGAAAACCAAGCTACTGACCGTGCCTATCGAATCGGGCAAACACGCTTTGTTCATGTCCATAAAATGATTTGTACAGGAACCCTAGAAGAGAAAATAGATGCAATGTTAGAAAAGAAACAATCCTTAAATGATCAAATCATTCAAAATGAGAACTGGATGACGGAGCTTTCTACAGATGAATTAAAGGAACTTGTTACCTTGAATTGATCACCGCATTCAGGCTAGGAGGGTTATGATGAAAACTTTTAAATTGATTTCGCTACAAGTACTAAGGAAAGAAGCAGTTATTCCAATAGAATTAGATGACGGATTAATTATCAATAAAGAAGATGATCATAATCACTGGCTTATAGAGGCTTATACAAGTAGGTCAGCTATTAACTTTTTGGAAGAGGCATATAAAAACCAAGAGATACTCCTTGTTCATGCCATCATAACGAAAAAAGAAAATGATCCAGCTCCATTTGAAGTAAAGGTATTATCTATCCAAGATTTTGGAGAGAAAGCAAGTATCTTATTAGAAGGTATATTAAAGCGTGATAGGAAAGATTATGCAGAACTACTTCTTCAATATCTACTGGAAGAAGGCTATACAGGGAAAAGTTTATCTGATAAATTTGGGGAGCTCTTGCAGAGTAAACCACAAACCTTTCTGGAAAAGAAATAAGGGAAAAAGAAGAGAGCAGCGAAGAGCTACTCTCTTTTTAGCTAGGATTTGATTAATGCTTACTCGTCTTTGTCGTCCTTATCGTTAGCATCATTTTTATCTTCAATCATATCTTCACCAGGATCATTGTCATCTGTAGTGTTATCCCAATCATTTGTTGTATTTTCGTCTGGTATATCTTTAGCACCATCCGTATTATCCATATCTGTATCTGTATCAGGAACAACGTCATTATCATCTACATTTGTATCTTCTATATTTGTATCATCATCTGGTGCTGGGCTTTGATTATCATCATTACCACAACCTGTTAGAAGCATAGCAGATAAAGCTGATATTCCAAGTAACTTAATCCATTTGTTATCCATCGTATCACTAACCCCTTTTCTTGTTCATTCATTTGACCAGCATTAGGTCAATAATTAGGTTATCCAAGAAAAGAAAATTATTGCGTGCTATTTTGGAATTCCATTATTAAACAATATTTCAAATATAACTTAATGATTATTCTTTCTTATCTCCTAATGCGAACATGATTTCTGCTTCACAAGCAATTTCACCATCAACAGTTGCAACACACTTTCCTTTGCCGAAATTACCGCGCACTCTAGTCATTTCCACTTCTAAACGAAGCTGATCTCCTGGGCATACTTGTTTTTTAAAACGGCAATTATCCACTCCTGCAAAAAAGGCTAATCTTCCTTTATTCTCCTCTTTAATTAGCATAGCAACAGCTCCTACTTGTGCTAAAGCCTCTACAATCAATACACCTGGCATAACAGGATATTCGGGAAAATGGCCATTAAAGTACTCTTCATTAGCTGACACATTTTTAATACCTACTGCTTTTTTTCCTTCTTCCACTTCTAATATTCTATCTACTAATAAAAATGG
>DATMFU010000191.1:0-7101 GCA_035556015.1 Niallia sp.
AAACACTTGGAGAACTAGACACGAAAACATATAACGATAATAAAGAAGACATTGAAAGTATTGCATAATAAAAAAAAGGAAGGTGAGTTAAAAAGCTCGCCTTCCCTTTTTTAATTAATAATTGCTAACTAGATAGAAAAAAGCTGACTGGATATAAACAATAACCAATCAGCCTTTTTGTATCCCTTTTATGCATTTACAACTTTTTGCGCTTGACCTTGATGTAATTTTTTCATAGCAAATCTTGCAATTGGTTGTGCAAATAATGCTTCAATCCAGAATGCGATGAAGAAATTACGTGGCCAATTATAAAAGAATGTTCGAATTGGTTCCATACTAAATTCTTTCATACCAATCCAAGATCCAATAATTGTTAGTAAAATAGATAAAATAGTTACGCTAAATAAAATCGTGAATAATACTCTCGCATTAAATCCGTCAGTTGGTTGTATAAACTTTTGAACTAGCTTATTCACAATAGGATTAACTACAAATGGTACCAATAAAACCACGCAGATCCAAATAAACGGAATAACTTTCAATGTTTCCATATATACATCTAACGTAAA
Organism: Niallia sp.; assembly: GCA_035556015.1. GTDB lineage: Bacteria > Bacillota > Bacilli > Bacillales > Cytobacillaceae > Niallia. The sequence goes on from DATMFU010000191.1 coordinate 570, forward strand.
TCCAAATTTAAACGCCATAATAAGCGGACCTATCGTATTAACTGAAAGTATCGATATGATGGCTAAAAATAGTATAAATTCTTTTCCGTTCCTTGGTAATCTTGTTTCCTCGTGCATATTGATCATCTCCATAATAATATTTCAGATGGTAGACGTATCGTGAGACATATATTTTTGGTCCAAATAGACCAATATCTCTACACACTGATTTTACAATTTTAGCATGATTTTTATAGCAGTATCAAGAAGTATTTTACATGTTTTTTAATCTATTTACTATCTAATAATTCTACTTATGTTCTATTATTAATAGCTTGAATAGATCACAAGTAGTTTCAAAGATTATTTTACTAAAGATAAGATTTCCGCTCTTTTATTATTATCTGTTTCAAAAATTCCGCGAACAGCTGTTGTAACAGTTTTAGCACCAGGTTTCTTAACACCACGCATTGTCATACACATATGTTCTGCCTCCACAATTACCATTACACCTTGAGGCTCTAGCATTTCCATTATTGTATTTGCCACAGTAGAAGTAATTCTTTCTTGCAACTGTGGTCTTTGTGCTACTACTTCGATTGTTCTTGCTAACTTGCTTAATCCAGCTACTCTTCCTCCTTGAGGAATATAAGCCACATGCGCAATCCCGTAAAAAGGCACTAAATGATGCTCACACATAGAATAGAAGGGAATATCTTTTACTAAAACAAGTTCTTCATGCTCTTCATGAAATACTGTTTCAAAGTATTCTTTTGGATCAATGGATAAGCCTGCGAATACTTCTTGATACATTTTTGCCACACGTTTAGGAGTATCTACTAATCCTTCTCTGTTTGGATCCTCTCCAATAGCTTCTAATAATAAGCGAATCGCTTCCTCCATTTGAGGTATGTTCATTTTACTCATGTCTAAATCCTCCTAAATGCTTTCCCGGTTTACACCCCACGCTTATTACCCCAAATATAGGTGTGCAGCTGTGGGAGAACTTTTACATCTTTGAAGTCGTTATCTAACATTGTCTTATTGATAAGCCACTCATACTTCAAGAGTAATTGTTCCACTAGTTGACCATTATTTGTTGTTTTATTATCCGCATTCCCTACTTGTAGAAAAAAGGGAACTTCTGGATATCGATGATGCACTTTCTTCGCATATTCATAATCTTCATCTGAAAAAACAACTACTTTTAAACTAATATTCCTGTTTCGTTCTGCTTTTGTCAATCTTTCTATGATAAAATCTAATGAATTAAAATCTGTATTCATTAAAGAACTTGGTGGTTTAGGTGAAATAGTCAGTTCATCAATATGAAGAAACCAGTCTTGCCACTTGCTTCCTTGCGTTTCCAAACCAATCTTTATATTCTTTTCCTTCAACAAATCTACCAAAAAATGTAAATTTTTTAAGAGAGCAGGATTTCCTCCCGAAATAGTTACGAAAGAAAATCCATCTCCTCCTAACTTGTATAATTCATCCCATATTTCTTCTGCTTTCATTTGCTTTATCATGTCTTTTCCTGATCCATCCCATGTAAAGGCTGAATCACACCAAGAACAAGAATAATCACATCCAGCTGTACGTACAAACATCGTTTTCTGTCCAATGACCATTCCTTCTCCTTGAATAGTTGGACCGAATATTTCCATAACAGGTACTTTACTCATTCCTCTATCCACTCCCGTCTCATTTCAGCATAGCTTGTAGGAGTTTCAAAAAGACGTACAAATTCAACCCTTGCACCTTGATTATCATATTTTGTTAATGCAACCATCATTTTTTCAAAAATCCAATAAACGATGTTTTCGGCTGTCGTATTCATCGGTGGGAGTGTTTCATTTAAGTAGCGATGATCTAAATAAATTTCAATTTGATTTTTCCAAATATCCTTAATGTCGCCGAAATCAATCATTAAGCCTCGATCATCTAAATAACCACTAATTCCAAACACCACTTTATACGTGTGACCATGTAAATTCATACACTTACCTTCATAACAATGAAGATGATGAGCAGCATCAAAGGTAAATTCCTTGCTAACCATAACACGTTTTTTATGATATCTTAATTGACCTTTCGAAATATCTTCCCCAAACTTTTGTAGCTTCTCCACAATACGAAAATCACTCATCGATTAAAGCTCCTTTCGACTTGCGAGATAATCATCTAATCCTTTTTTACGCAGTTTACATGCCGGACAAGTTCCACACCCATCGGCAATTACACCATTGTAGCATGTTAAAGTTTTCTCCCGGACAAATTCAAATGCATCAAGCTCATCAGCTAATGCCCATGTCTCTTGTTTATTTAACCACATAAGTGGAGTATGTATGACAAATTGTGTATCCATTGAAAGATTTAGTGTTACATTTAGTGACTTAACAAATATGTCACGGCAATCTGGATATCCACTAAAATCAGTTTCACAAACACCTGTAACCAAGTGTTTAGCTCCTACTTGACTTGCTAAAATTCCAGCAAATGATAAAAATAACAAATTTCTACCAGGAACAAAGGTAGAAGGTAACTCCCCTTCCTTCCCATCTTCTACAGCAATATCACTTCTTGTTAATGCATTAGGTGCAAGTTGATTTAACAAATTCATATCTAAAATATGGTGTTGGATACCAAGTTCGGAAGTAATGCTCTTGGCACACTCAATTTCAGTAATATGTCTTTGATTGTAGTCAAATGTAACTGCTACAACTTCTTTAAATTGTTTCATCGCCCAAAATAGACAAGTCGTACTATCTTGTCCACCACTAAATACAACAACCGCTTTATCATTCTTCATTTCTTACAAGTCTCCTTTAAATAGAAAAACAGCACTAAGAATAGTACTGTTTTTCTTAGTTTTTTAAAGAGGGTAGCTAGAACCTCCACCGCGTAATGCGGATTTTCTATTAAACTATTTTTGAGTGATTCGATTTATTATATCGCATATGAACAAAATGTTCTATAATTATCCATTTTAATCCTAATTAGAAATATAATAATCAACTAATAAATGTAGATGGCTGCTGGTCTTCTTTATCAATATTCGCCTTTTTTCGAGTAAAAAAGTAGGTGAATAAAAACCCAAGAGCAATCATTAGTGTTGCTAAAACTCCCCCTTCTAACCCAAAAGAGCCACCAGTTAATAGGTCATTTCCACTAGTAACATTAACTTCATAGACACCATGAGGATCTGTTCCACTAACAGCAAAACCAAAAACATTTCCTTGGAAATAGTTCCATGTAATATGATAACCAATTGGCATCCATAAACTTTGAGTTTTTACATACATATAGGCAAAAAGTAATCCTACTAGAAAAATATTTATAATTCCTAATACAGCAACATTAGGATTCAGGATATGTACTAATCCAAATATGATGGACGAAACGATATAAATAACCCATTTTGAATTCCCTCTATCTGCAAGAGTCGACATAATATACCCTCTAAAAGTAAGCTCCTCTGAAAAGCCTACTAATATAAACATAACTAAATAGGTTAAGGTAAAAATAGAAAAATCAGGTGATGAAAGACCATTTTTTAATTCTAGATTATCCGTGACTAATAAAATGAAGAATATGATAGTGATAGAAATAGCTCCTAAAACTAAACCTATTATTAGATTACTAGATAGATTTTTAAACCCCATCTCTTTTATTTTCTTTTTATTAACAAATTTCCATAATAATAACAATGCAACAATTCCACCAATATAACCTATCCCCTCGGTGAAAAGCTCTAACCATGGTCTATTAGTAAAAATTTGATCAATATCGATTTCCATCCCATCAGCCGTTTTTTTTGCTTCCCCAAATATGGCAAATAAATAACCTGGAATGGAAAAAATAACTTGTGTGAATAAACTCGTAAATAAAGCCAACAAAATTAACCAACCTGCTCTAACCTGTCCTCTGTTGTTTTTAAACATTTCTTCTTTCCCTTCTTTATCGTTTACTATTTCTTTCACCTAGCTTTACTATACCTATTATGAATAGTAAAAAGTATGATAAAAATTGCTCTCATTTAATACGAATAAAAAAGGAAAATGTTTCTATTTATTCGTAATTTTTTTATAAAAGATATAGATATTAAAAAATTGGATTCTTATCAAATAAGAATCCAACCATTAATCATCTATTTACTATTACTCCTGCTAGAAGGAATACTCCCTTTTACTTGTTTAAGAGTGGCGACAATCAGAAAACTTACAATCACTAGTAACAGCCATGAACTTACCTTCCCTAAATGAACGAGACTCCAACTTTCTGTTTGATTTGGATATTTCCATGCACCGAAGAATGTTGCAATATTTTCAGCAATCCAAATAAAGAACCCTATTAGAACAAAAGAAAGGGCAATTGGCATTCGATATTTTATACTATTAAGTTCGAAAACTACCCATGATTTCCAAAAAACAACTATTACCATTGCAGCTAGCCACCACCGAATGTCTATCCAGTAATGATGGGTAAAGAAGTTTAAATAAATAGCAGTGGCAAGTAGTACAACAATGAAAAAAGATGGCCATTTTACTAATTGTACGTCTAATCTTCTCCAAGCTTGGCAAAGATAACTTGCCACACTTGCATACATGAATCCACTATACAAAGGTACATCAAAAACCTTCACATAGCCCTCCTCCGGATAAGACCATGAACCCATATGTACCTTAAATATTTCTAACAGAAGTCCAATAAGGTGGAATAAGGTAATCACCTTTAGTTCATCTCTTGTTTCCAGTCCAAACCTTACCATACACCATTGGGTAATCAAGCAAATAATCAATAGCCAGTCATACCTTGGCAGAAATGGAAGTGGCAAGATTTGAGTTAATGCCAGTGAGGAAAAGATCACAACAGGAAACAAACAAGAAAGGGCCTGTTCCCAACCAAATCGCACAAATTGTGTTATTGCTGTCATGACAATACTTGTACCTCCCAAAAGTTATGAATCTAACACTCTATTATCACTTTTCATTCAATTTCTTTTGTCACACTATTTTTCCGTTATCACAAATTTACATTATCATAATATTTATCGTTTTACAATAAACAAATATTGTTTTGGTTTACTTTATTATTGTTTCTATGTAATTTCATGCGTATAGTATTTTCTAAATGAATCGGTTCATGTAGGTTAAACAGAGCAAATTCAACTTATTTATAGAAAACAAAAAAGGCACCCATTTGGGCACCTTTTTTTCTATCTTTATTTACTAATTATTTTTTCAAGAATTGAACAAGTGCTACATTGAATTCCTCCGCATGCGTTACATTAAATCCATGTGGACCACCTTTGATGACGACAATTTCACTGTTAGCAATACGCTCATGAGACTTCTGGCCACTGATTTCAACAGGAACAATTGCATCGGCATCTCCATGAAGAATAAGAGTTGGTATATCAAACTTCTCAAGATCATTTCGGAAATCTGTTTTACTAAATGCAGAGATACAGTCGAGTGTTCCTTTTGGTGATGCAAATGCTGCTATATCACGATTATACAGGCGGAATTCTTCACTAACTAAATCCGTTTTATCTCCTGCTGCGAAGAAATTCGTTGTAAAGGAATCAAGAAAAGAAATTCGATCTGCCTTTACTCCATCTTGTAAACCTTTAATCCCTTCGTCGTCAAATCCACCATCAGGATTATCAGTAGACTTGTATAGATATGGCGGAACTGCTCCTGCTAGAACTGCTTTAGATATCCGATTTGTTCCATAAGTACCAATATAGCGTGCAACCTCTCCACCACCCATAGAGAATCCTACCAGTGTCACTTCATGAAGATCAAGATGTACAAGCAATTTATTCAGATCTGCAGCAAAAGTATCATACTCGTAACCATTCCAAGGTTGTGATGATTGACCAAACCCACGACGATCATAAGTGATAACACGATAACCTGCCTCTACAAGTGCCGGAACTTGTTTCTCCCATGATCTTCCGCTAAGTGGCCATCCGTGAATTAAAACAACTGGCTTTCCTGTTCCTACATCCTCAAAATGAAGCTCGATTGGTGCACCATTTTCCATACCTACTGTAATTTTACTCATTGTAAATCCCTCCATTAATATATTTACCAAAATAATATTGTGCAAAATCTAGTTTGTAGTTTCATATTACATCGAATAATAAATATTGTCAACAACTTAATTTTGCAAAATATAAATTTTTAAATAGATATAATTAAAATGGTAACTATGTATCCTCACTATTTTGCATATTTGTTCTTTTTTACAAATAATTTCAAGCACAAGTTAATAAAATATTCTAACTAAAAATGTTTAAGGGTGTGGGAAAAATGCAAAAGAAGAAAGATGTTTGGGGAATACGTTCTGTTATATTGTCTTCTGTCCTTTTCATCTTTGCTATTATTATTTTTATACTGCCTAAGATTTTTGAATTAGGCACCGTGGTTCTCATATATATCGTGATCTTATTTGGTTTTATTGTGTCGTTCTTTTTCGGTTTAAAAAGCAAAGGTCATATGAAGATTTTTTGTATCGTGACAAATATTGTTTTGTTTTTAGGAGT
>DATMFU010000192.1:0-30105 GCA_035556015.1 Niallia sp.
TAATCTTATAAAAACAGATGATTATTGGCTATGAAGGAAAAAATAATTGCTTAGAAAACAGGAGAATTCATAAAATTGGTTGTAAACATTTTTAAACTTCAAGTATAATAAGCATAACTGATCAATGGTCGGCCTAACTCAACAAGGAGGAAACAAAAATTTATGAAAAATGAAAAAATAAAGCTGGTCGCCCTCGGAGGAGTAGGGGAGAACGGAAAAAATATGTTTTTAGTTGAAGTTGATGAAGACATATTTGTAATTGACGCTGGCTTAATGTATCCGCAAAATGAAATGCTGGGAATTGATATTGTCATTCCGGACATTAGCTACTTAAAACAAAATAAAGACAGAGTAAAAGGGATATTCTTAACACATGGTCATGAAGATCATATCGGTGGGTTATCTTATATCCTAAGAGAATTAGATGTTCCAGTTTATACTACTCGTCTTACTACAGAATTAGCGAAAGAAAAAATGAAAGAACAAGATTTCAAAGGACAAGCTAAATTTGAAATCATAACAGCAAGATCTATTTTAACTTTTGCTTCATCTAAGGTTTCATTCTTTAAAACAAACCATAGTATCCCTGATAGTATTGGTATTGTAGTACATACTTCAGAAGGTGCTATTGTACACACAGGTGACTTTAAATTTGACCAAACAGCAAGTGATTTATATAAACCAGACTATGCTGCAATGGCAAAAATAGGGGAAAAAGGAGTACTATGTTTATTATCTGATAGTACAAATGCAGATAAACCTGGATACTCAACAACTGATTTTGTTGTAACACAACAGTTATTAGAAGCATTTTTACAAACAAAGGGTCGAATTATTGCAGCTTGTTTTGCAACAGACTTAAATCGAATTCAACATATCATTGATGCAGCTGAAAAAACGAATCGCAAAGTAGCAGTATTAGGAAAGAATTTACAACGCGTATTACAAATTGCATTAAAATATCGTTATTTAGTAGTAAATGAAGATACACTTGTGACTTATAATGAATTACAAGAATATCCAGAAGAACAAATGGTCATCATTACAACTGGTACAAAAGGTGAACCGATTGAAGCATTACAAAAAATGGTCAAGAAAAACCATAAGCAAGTAAATATCATAAAAGGAGACACCATCCTTTATGCGGCATCATCTTTCCTAGGCAGTGAAGTATTTGTAGGAAAAACAATTGATAAATTATATCGTGCAGGAGCGACATTGTTAACTGGATATAAAACATTCAATAGTTCCAATCATGGTAATCAAGAAGAATTAAAATTCATGATTAATATGATGAAACCTAAATTCTTTATTCCTATCCATGGAGAATATCGTGTTTTAAAAGCTCATGAAAAAATTGCCATTGAGTGTGGGGTAGAGAAGCAAAATATTTACCTTCCTGAACAAGGAGAAGTACTCGAATACAAAGAAGATAAACTCCAAGTTGGTGGAAAAATTCCAGCAGGAAATGTTCTTATTGATGGAAGTGGTATTGGTGATGTAGGGAATATTGTTTTAAGAGATCGTAAATTGTTATCACAAGACGGTATTTTAACTGTGGTCGTTACGTTAAATAAGGCAGAAAGAAAAATTTCTGCTGGTCCTGAAATTATAACTAGAGGTTTTGTATATGTTCGGGAATCAGAGCAGTTACTAGAAGAAGCGGCTGTTCGCGTAAAGGATATTGTAGAAAAAAGTATCAGCAAAGATAGCTTTGATTGGACTGGAATCAAACAAGATATTAGAGATACATTAAATCAATATCTATACGAAAAAACGAGACGTAGACCAATGATTTTACCAATCATCATGGAAATTAAGCCAAACAGAAATAAATAAGTCTAATAAGGTTGTCCTAATAAGGGTCTAACTTCACTACTATTGTGGGGTAAGACCCTTTATTTGTCTTAAAAAACACTATATTTTCATGTTGTCAGTAATTCATCCGAATGAAATAAACATTCTCTTCTCATACTAGTATCATCTTGCTTAAGAGAAAGGGAGAAAGATGATGTCAAATTATAAAGCAGAAAATACAGAAGAACAGCCGAAAGAAGATAAGCCTGCAAGTGGCTTAATGGAGAAGATTCAGCAACTAGGACAAACGAATGTGCCACAGCTTTCTCAAGATTCAAAAATACATTGTTTAACAATCGTAGGGCAGATTGAAGGACATTTACAACTTCCGCCACAAAATAAAACAACTAAATATGAACATTTAATTCCACAAATTGTCGCAATTGAACAAAACCCGAAAATCGAAGGGGTACTTGTCATTTTAAATACAGTGGGTGGCGATGTAGAAGCTGGTCTTGCTATATCAGAAATGTTAGCATCCTTATCCAAACCTACTGTTTCTTTAGTTTTAGGTGGAGGACATTCTATCGGAGTTCCCATTGCAGTATCATGTGATCATTCATTTATAGCAGAAACTGCAACAATGACCATCCATCCTATTCGATTAACTGGACTCGTTATTGGAGTACCACAAACATTTGAATACTTAGATAAAATGCAAGAAAGAGTAGTAAAGTTTGTCACAAAGCATTCGAAGATTACAGAGGATGATTTTAAAGATTTAATGTTTGCTAAAGGCAACTTAACAAGAGATATTGGTACAAATGTTATTGGATCTGATGCTGTTACATCTGGGCTGATTGATTCAGTTGGTGGTGTAGGGGATGCTATGTCTAAATTAAACGAATTGATTGAAGCAAATAATAATAACAAAGAGAATGAAGGGATCATTCAATGATTATGTATACGATGATGCCAGAGGAGCTAATCTTCCCAATAAATCAGGAAGTATATGAAAAACAACAAGTTATCCAATATAATGGCATACCCTTATTAGTTGCGAAAACGGAAAACTACGAATATGAAGTAATTCGTGTACTAAGTACAGACCCGAATCATTATTTGCATGAACCTATCCAACCTGGTACAAAAATTATACACATATAATCAGTATTTTTATAAAGTGTGTTATAATATAGAATCAATGAGAGCAGCCCATTGGCTGCTTTCTTTTATCCATACATAAGAATGAACATCGTTAAACATATAAAAATATTGGGTGATAAGGATGGCAAAAAGGAAAAAAAGAAAAACAAGAAAGAAACAGCAACTAAAAACAACTTTACGATATGAACTTACAGCCTTATTAATAATGGCTTTAAGCTTTATTTCTATATTGAAGCTTGGGGCAGTTGGACAGACGATGGTTTCCTTTTTCCGCTTTTTTATGGGAGAGTGGTATATGCTTAGTCTGGTCGGATTAATCATATACGCAGGCTATCTCATGTGGAAAAGAGACAAGCCCTATATGTTTCATACAAAATTAATTGGCATCTATTTAATAACAAGTGCATTATTGTTACTTAGCCATGTTTCCCTCTTTCATCTACTAGCGAAAGCAGGAACTTTTACTAATTCAAGTGTTATTTATAACACTTGGGAATTATTTTGGATGGAAGTGGAAGGGAAATCTACAAATATTGACCTAGGTGGAGGCATCATCGGAGCCGTTCTATTTGCCTTATTTCATTATTTGTTTGATACAGTGGGTACACAAATTATCGGTTTTTTAGTAATAGTAATAGGTTTAATTTTATTGACAGGAAAAACGTTAAGTGGTGGGTTCAAAAAAGTTATGTCTGCAATTTGGCGCTTTTTACAGGATCAATGGAATGAATTTTTGGCTGATATAAATGATTGGAAAGAATCAATACAGAGGAAAAAGGAACAGAAACAACAAGAAAAAGAAGCTAGAAGACAAAACAGGCAACAAGAGCAAGCTAGACCTCTTGTGGCGAATCAGCCAGATGAAGAGGAAACTTTGCATACGGAAGAATACCCACAAGAACCAATAATTAATACGTTTAGTAATATAGCTTTTCAAGAACCAGAGCCATTGGCTGAAACTGAAGTGGCTCAAGAGCAACAAGAGACAGTTGAAGAAGAAGTAATAGTCGAACCAATCCGTTTTACAGAAGTGGAAAATGAAGACTATCAGCTTCCTCCAATAAAATTATTAAAACTACCAAGAAAAACAGACCAAAGCGGGGAGTATGAACAAATACATGCCAATGCTGCTAAGCTAGAAAGAACCTTCCATAGCTTTGGTGTGAAAGCAAGAGTAACAGAAGTACATTTAGGTCCTGCTGTAACGAAGTATGAAGTACATCCTTCAGAAGGGGTTAAAGTAAGTAAAATCGTCAATCTTAGTGATGATTTAGCTTTAGCGTTAGCTGCGAAAGATATTCGAATCGAGGCTCCAATCCCTGGGAAATCTGCTATAGGAATTGAAGTACCAAATTCGGAAATTGCCGTTGTTTCACTAAGAGAAGTACTTGAATCTAGTAAAAATGAGAAACCTAATTCTAAGCTTATGATTGCCTTTGGGAGAGATATCACTGGTGATGCAGTATGTGCTGAATTAAATAAAATGCCACACTTATTAGTTGCAGGTGCAACAGGTAGTGGTAAAAGTGTTTGTATTAACGGTATTATTACAAGCATCTTAATGAGAGCAAAACCTCATGAAGTAAAAATGATGATGATTGACCCTAAAATGGTAGAGCTAAATGTATACAATGGTATACCACATTTACTAGCACCTGTAGTAACAAACCCTAAGAAGGCTGCACAAGCATTACAAAAAGTTGTTAGTGAAATGGAGAGAAGATATGATTTATTCTCTCATACAGGAACGAGAAATATAGAAGGCTATAATGATTACATAAAGCGGATTAATAATGAAGAAGGAGAAAAACATCCTCTTTTACCGTTTATTGTTGTTATTGTAGACGAGTTAGCTGACTTAATGATGGTGGCATCTAATGACGTTGAGGATGCTATAACAAGACTAGCACAAATGGCTCGGGCTGCTGGTATCCATTTAATTATTGCGACGCAACGACCTTCTGTTGATGTTATAACCGGAGTAATAAAGGCTAATATTCCATCTCGTATTGCCTTTGCTGTTTCGTCTCAGACTGATTCACGGACTATTTTAGATATGGGAGGAGCAGAAAAGCTACTTGGTAGAGGAGATATGCTATTTTTCCCTTATGGTGCTAGTAAGCCTGTTAGGGTACAAGGTGCATTTCTATCCGATGAAGAAGTAGAAGAAGTAGTAGACTTTGTAATTGCTCAACAAAAGGCTCAATATCAGGAAGAAATGATTCCTGATGAAATTACAGAAGTATCCGGCGAAGTAAGCGATGATTTGTATGAGGATGCAGTAGAATTGGTGCTTGAAATGCAAACTGCTTCTGTTAGTATGCTGCAAAGACGATTTAGAATTGGGTATACGAGAGCTGCCAGATTGATTGATGAAATGGAAGCTAGAGGAGTAGTTGGTCCATATGAAGGTAGTAAACCGAGAACGGTGCTCATGGCAAAAAAATCAGAAGAAATGAATATTCAGTAGATACGAGGTCCGAAATAGTATAACCTATTTCGGACCTTTTTTTCCATATTTTCAAAAAATAATAGGTAATAAAGATAGGGATTTGAGGAAATTTAAGGAGAGAATTAACAAGATTATACAAATGAAAACGGTTGATTTCCGAACTATTATTTATTTCTGATTTTTTTTCTATTAATTTCACAAAACTCTATTTATTTATTAGTAAAAAAGTGTTATAGTATTTTCGATTAGTAGGAATGATTGAACATCAGATGTCTGATGTCTTAGAAATGTTTGGAGGAACATCAAATGCTAATTAAATCGGATACGCGACATTTATATTTGCAAGTTGTTGATCGTCTAAAGAAGGATATCGAAAAGGGAATCTATAAAGAAAAAGAAAAATTCCCATCTGAATTTGAACTTGCAAAGACGCTAGGTGTAAGCCGTGCAACTCTTCGTGAAGCATTGCGAACATTAGAAGAAGAAAATGTCATTGTCAGAAGACATGGCGTTGGAACATTCGTAAGTAGCAAACCTTTGTTTAATTCAGGCATCGAACAACTGAATAGTGTCACGAATATGATCAAACAAGCAGGGATGAATCCAGGAACAATTTTTCTAAGCTCGAACACCATGCTCTTTACGGAAGAAGAAGCGAAACATTTCTCATGTTCACAAGAGGGAGAAATTTTGTGTATTGAAAGAGTTCGAACAGCTAATGGCGAACCGGTTGTTTATTGTTTAGATAAACTTCCTCAACGGATTTTACCCGATCGATTCTCTTATGATCAGGAATCTATATTCCAATTCTTGGAATCGGATAGTCAAAGACAAATTACATACGCTGTGGCACAAATCGAACCTATTGGGTATCACGAAAATATATCTCCTATCTTACAATGCGAACCAGAAACTGCTTTATTGGTTTTAAAGCAAATGCATTATGATGAAAAGGACGAGCCAATTCTTTATTCCGTAAACTACTTTAGAGCAGATAAGTTTAGTTTCCAAGTTTTAAGAAAGAGAATTTATTCATAAAATTGGAGCAAACTACGTCATAGGTCATCTTACTAAACATTAAACAAATATAGGGGGTACTTATGTTGAAAAAGCGTAAATTTGGTTTAGCACTATCTCTAGTATTAGCTGCTGGAACTGTTTTAAGTGCTTGTGGAAGTAAAGATGATGATAAGTCAGCTGAAGGAGATAAAAACAAAGACTCTTTTAGTGTTGCAATGGTAACAGATGTTGGTGGCGTAGATGATAAATCATTTAACCAATCTGCTTGGGAAGGTCTACAAGCATTTGGTAAAGAAAATGGTTTAGAAAAAGGCAAAGGGTATGATTATCTTCAATCTAAATCAGATTCTGATTACTCAACTAACTTAAATAGTTTAGTTCGTAAAAAGTATGATGTAGTATTTGGTATTGGTTTTATGATGGCTGGTGCAGTTGAAGAAATCGCAAAACAACAACCTGATGCTCAATTTGGGATTGTTGACTCTGAAGTAGCACAACCAAACGTAGCAAGTATCCTTTTCAAAGAACAAGAAGCTTCATTCTTAGCTGGTGTTGCAGCAGCTCATGCTACTAAATCTGAAAAAATCGGATTTATTGGTGGAGTAGAGGGCGAAGTTATTGGAAGATTTGAAGCAGGATTCGTTGATGGTGTTCATGCTGTTAACCCTGACATTAAAGTAGATGTACAATATGCTGGTGCATTTGATAAACCAGAAATCGGTAAAACAATTGCTAGTAAAATGTACTCTTCAGGTGCAGACGTAGTATTCCATGCTTCAGGTGGTACTGGTGCTGGTCTATTCTCAGAAGCTCGTGACTTAAAAGAGAAAGATCCTAGCAAATATATTTGGGCAATTGGTGTTGACTCTGATCAATCAGCAGAAGGTAAAGTAGGAGAGCACAATGTGGTATTAACTTCTGCATTAAAAGGTGTTTCTACTGCAGTTCAAGATATCTCTAATAAAGCTAAAGAAGGAAACTTCCCAGGAGGTAAAACTTCTGTATACGGTTTAGCTGAAGACGGTGTAGGACTTGCTACTGTTAATGAAGAAGTAGAAAACAAAGCAGAAATCGATAAAGCAGTTGAAGAATGGACTGCTAAAATTAAAAACGGTGAGTACACTGTTCCTGATACTGTAAAATAATTTAGGTAGCAATTGCTATTCATCCAGGAATAAGTGGTTTGCATTGCAAACACTTATTCCTTTTTTTCGACTTATTAGACTAATAGATAGAATTTTAACTAAAAAATAGAAGGAAATTCTATTTTTTATTAAAAATTTTATCTTAATGAAATTATAGTGAAATATTTTTTCTTGCGTGATATAAATAAGTACTTCGTGTAAACCTTGTTTTGCCAGCTAGAATAAATATTTGTTAGTTAGTCAGAAGGAGTGAATAGGATGGAATATGTAATCGAGATGTTAAACATTCGAAAAGAATTCCCTGGTATTGTTGCAAATAACAATATTACCCTTCAAGTGAAAAAAGGTGAGATTCATGCATTGTTAGGGGAAAACGGTGCAGGTAAGTCAACATTAATGAATGTGCTTTTTGGTTTATATCAACCAGAAAAAGGGGAAATCCGCGCGCATGGTAAACCAGTTAACATTTCCAATCCGAATGTAGCAAATGATTTAGGGATAGGGATGGTTCATCAGCATTTTATGTTAATTGATACTTTTACTGTAACGGAGAACATTATTTTAGGAAAAGAAACAGTAAATAAAGGGAAAATCGATCTAAAAAGAGCGGAAAAAGAAGTGAAAGAAATTTCAGAGAGATATGGGCTAGCAGTTGATCCAAAAGCGAAAGTAGCAAATATCTCCGTAGGGATGCAACAAAGGGTGGAGATTCTAAAAACGTTATATCGCGGTGCAGAAATCTTGATTTTTGATGAACCAACTGCTGTTTTAACTCCTCAAGAAATTACGGAGTTAATCTCCATATTTAGAACGCTGATAAAAGAAGGAAAATCGATTATTTTAATTACGCATAAATTGAAAGAAATAATGGAAGTTTGTGATCGAGTTACCGTTATCCGTAAAGGAGAAGGTATTGGCACTTATAATGTCAGTGAAACAAATCCAAATGAATTAGCAAATTTAATGGTTGGACGAGAAGTAACCTTTAAAACAGATAAGAAAGAAGCAACGCCAAAAGAAACCGTTTTAAAAATTACGGATCTTACCGTTAAAGACTCTCGTGGTATAGAGGTAGTAAATTCACTTAACTTAGATGTAAGAGCTGGAGAAATTGTGGGAATTGCTGGGGTAGACGGTAATGGTCAATCTGAGTTAATTGAAGCGATAACAGGACTTATAAAGACGAATAATGGAAGTATTACGTTAAATGGTAAAGAGCTAAGTGTACTAACACCTAGAAAAATTACCGAAAGTGGAATTGGACATATCCCACAAGATCGTCATAAACATGGACTTGTACTAGATTTTAGTATTGGTCAAAATATGGCTTTGCAATCATACTATAAACCTCCATTCTCAAAGAATGGTTTCCTCAATCAAAAAGTAATTGATAAGAAAGCTAGTGAATTAATAGAAGAATTTGATGTTAGAACCCCTAGCATGCATACCCCTGCTAGAGCACTATCAGGAGGAAACCAACAAAAGGCAATTATTGGTCGTGAAGTAGATCGTAATCCGGATTTATTAATTGCAGCACAGCCTACTAGAGGATTGGATGTTGGAGCAATTGAATTCATCCATAAGCGTTTGATTGAACAAAGGGATAAAGGAAAAGCAGTTTTACTAATATCGTTTGAATTAGAAGAAATTTTAAATGTAAGTGATCGAATTGCTGTTATTTTTGACGGGAAAATCATTGCTATTGTTAATCCAAAAGAGACGACAGAACAAGAGTTAGGATTATTAATGGCAGGATCGAAAGCTAAAAAAGTAGGTGGGGAGAACAATGTCTAATACAGTGAGAAAAATAAGTATTCCAATAATATCAGTACTCTTAGGGATAATTGTCGGAACCATCATCATGCTTATTACTGGCTATAATCCTATTGATGCATACAATGCCTTATGGTACGGGGCTTTTGGCGAAGTATATTATACAGGTGAAGTAATACGACAAATTACTCCATTGATTCTTGCAGGACTTGCTGTTGCTTTCGCATTTCGTACTGGACTATTTAATATCGGGGTAGAAGGTCAATTAATAGTTGGTTGGCTTGCAGCTGTTTGGGTTGGGGTTGCTTTTGATTTACCAAAAGTTATTCACTTACCTCTTGCTGTTTTAGCAGGGGCTGCTGCAGGTGCATTATGGGCTTTTGTACCAGGCTTTTTAAAAGCAAAATTCCGTGTTCATGAAGTAATCGTTAGTATTATGATGAACTATATTGCGTTACATGTAAGTAACTATATAATCCGAAATGTAATAACAGACAAAGCAGACCGTACGGAAAATATTCCACCCTCTGCGAGTCTACGCTCAGACTTTTTAGCTGAAATGACGGATTATTCCCGCCTGCACTGGGGTATTTTGATTGCTCTAGCGTGTGTACTAATCATGTGGCTTATTTTAGAAAAAACGGTTAAAGGTTATGAATTAAAGGCTGTAGGTTTTAACCAACATGCTTCCAAATATGCAGGAATGAATGTAAACAGAAATATTATTCTTTCTATGGTTATATCCGGAGCATTTGCTGGATTAGCTGGTGTGATGGAAGGTCTTGGAACATTCGAATATGTAAGTAACAAAGGTGGATTTACAGGTGTAGGTTTTGATGGGATCGCTGTTGCCTTGCTTGGTGCGAATGGGCCAATTGGCGTTTTATTAGCTGCTTGTTTATTTGGTTTCTTAAAGGTAGGAGCGTTAAATATGCCTTTAGAAGCACAAGTACCAAATGAAATGGTAGATATTATCATCGCATTAATCGTATTCTTTGTAGCTTCAAGTTACATGATTCGTCTATTACTGGATAGATTAAGTAAAAATAAACGTAAAAAGGGGGAGAAGTAAATGGGATTAATGGATGTATTATTAATTGTCATACCTTCTTCGCTGTTATTTGCTGCTCCACTAATTTTTACTGCCTTAGGTGGTAACTTTTCTGAACGAGCAGGAGTAGTAAACATTGGATTAGAAGGCTTAATGGTAATGGGAGCTTTTAGTTCTATTGTATTTAACTTAACATTTGCTGATACATTTCACGGTTGGACCCCTTGGGTATCCTTATTAGTGGCGATGGTAGTAGGGGCACTATTCTCTGTACTACATGCAGTGGCATCTATAACATTTCGTGCAGATCAAACTGTATCAGGTGTTGCCATCAACTTATTAGCTGCTGGACTTGCTATGTTCTTAGTAAAATTAATCTATGACAAAGGGCAGACAGATACAATTAGTTATGGTTTTAAGAAGATTGATATCCCAGTATTAAAGGATATCCCAATCATTGGAGAGCTATTTTTTAGTAATACGTATTGGACTTCCTATTTAGCAATTATAATAGCAATTCTTGCATGGTTTGTTATGTATAAAACTCCATTTGGATTACGACTTCGTTCTGTTGGGGAACACCCAATGGCAGCTGATACAATGGGGATAAATGTAACAAAAATGCGTTATATTGCAGTTATTATGTCTGGAGCATTTGGAGGAGTTGGTGGAGGAGTTTTTGCTCAATCCATTACGAATGATTTTACACATGCAACGATTAGTGGACAAGGATTCATGGCGTTGGCTGCATTAATTTTTGGTAAATGGAATCCACTAGGTGCAATGGGAGCTGCTATTTTCTTTGGTTTTGCACAAAGCTTAAGTATAGTTGGAAGTAGTTTACCATTCCTAGAAGATGTACCAAGTGTGTATTTATTAATTGCACCATATGTTTTAACTATTATTGCTTTAACTGGATTCATTGGTCGTTCGGAGGCACCAAAGGCTTCTGGTGTACCTTATATTAAAGGTAGTAGATAATTTGTTAATTTGTTGTTAAGAAAGACACTTTCAATTGTGGGGACATGTCCAAACAATAGGAGGTGTTTTTTTTGCATCTTTTCTATTTTATTACCTGGAATCATAAATCAGAAAAAATGATGAGTTTTCACAAAAAATATTAATGTGCTTCATCTGGATGGAATAACCTTATAATTAGAGTAAATACTAGGAAATAGTGTATCATTAGAGGATAGATAATTAGGAGGTATGTTATGAGTGTTGCTACGGAAAAAATAACGAAACTTAAAGGTTTTCAATTACATACGGTAAAAACAGATAAGTTTAAAACAAATAACATTGTTGTAAAGTGGAGAACACCAATCAAAAAAGAAAATGTTACACATCGAGCTATTCTTCCATATATCTTGCAAAATAGTACGAAGAAATACAACACCACAACAAAATTACGTACCTATGTAGAAGAATTATATGGAGCAACATTTTTTATTGATCTTTCCAAAAAAGGGGAATATCATATTGTTTCTTTCACATTAGAAATTGCTAACGAAAAATTCTTATCTGATTCATCCCCTTTATTAAAAAAGGGTTTAGAATTTTTATCAGAAGTAATTTTTAACCCGAATGTAGAGAATGGTGCGTTCGACCAAACCATATTAAATAATGAAAAAAGAGCTTTAAAACAAAGAATTCAATCCATCTATGACGATAAGATGCGCTATTCTAACCAACGAGTTATTGATGTGATGTGCGAAAATGAACCTTATGCATTAAGTGTATATGGAGATAAAGACGAAGTAGACAATATAACCGCCCAATCCTTATATCAGTATTACCAAGAAGCATTGGATGAAGATCAAATCGATATATTTATGGTAGGAGATCTTGAGACAGAAGATGTAACTAGCTATATAGAAAATTTATTCCCTTTCAAAGAGAGAGAAGGCAAAACCATTGATCGAAGAAACTTTACTTCTGTAGAAGAAGTGAAAGAAGTTCGGGAAGTGCAAGATATTAAGCAAGGTAAGTTAAACATGGGCTTCCGTACAAATATCGTATATGGTGACAAAGGTTACTATGCTCTCCAAATCTTAAATGGCATTTATGGTGGGTTTTCTCATTCTAAGTTATTTCTTAATGTTCGGGAAAAAGAAAGCCTTGCCTATTATGCAGCAAGTCGTTTAGAAAGTCATAAAGGATTATTATTAGTTATGTCTGGTATTGATAATCAAAATTATGAAAAAGCCGTTACTATTATCAAAGAACAAATGGAATTAATGAAAAAGGGCGAATTCACAGATCAAGAGATTATGCAAACAAAAGCGGTTATTCATAATCAAATGCTGGAAACATTAGATACATCTAGAGGAATGATTGAACTCTTCTATCATAATAGTGTAAGTGATAAGTATGTAGAAATAGGAGAATGGCTGAAAGAAATGAGTAAAGTGACAAGGGAAGAAATTGTTGCAAGTGCTCAAAAAATAGACCTTGATACCATCTATTTCTTAACTGGATCGGAGGGGAATGCATAATGGAAAAAATACCTTTTACGCAGTTGCAAGAGGAACTTTACTATGAAAAATTAGATAATGGTTTAAAAGTATATATTTTACCTAAAAAAGGTTTTAATAAAACATTTTGTACATTTACCACTAATTATGGTTCCATTGATAATCATTTTGTTCCATTGGATGGTTCAGATTATGTAAAAGTTCCAGATGGGATTGCCCATTTTTTAGAGCATAAGCTTTTTGAAAAAGAGCATGGTGATGTATTCCAAGAATTTAGTAAAAATGGAGCAAGT
Organism: Niallia sp.; assembly: GCA_035556015.1. Lineage (GTDB taxonomy): Bacteria > Bacillota > Bacilli > Bacillales > Cytobacillaceae > Niallia. Next base: position 13,173 of record DATMFU010000192.1, read on the forward strand.
GCGAATGCATTTACCTCTTTCACTCGTACGGCCTATCTTTTCTCGAGCACATCAAATGTAGAAAATAATTTAGAAACATTGATTAACTTTGTGCAAGAGCCATATTTTACAGAAAAAACAGTGGAAAAGGAGAAAGGAATTATCGGTCAAGAAATAACGATGTATGACGATAATCCAGATTGGCGTTTATATTTTGGCTTAATCGAAAATATGTTTGTGAATCACCCAGTGAAAATCGATATTGCCGGAACAATTGAATCCATTTCCCATATTACGAAGGATATGTTGTATGAGTGCTATCATACTTTCTACCATCCGAGCAATATGCTACTTTTTATTGTAGGACCAGTAGATCCAGAAGAATATATGGAAAAAATAAAAGCAAATCAAGGGAAGAAAGATTATCAAAATCATAGTGAAGTTAAGCGGAAATTTGAAAATGAACCGGAGCATGTGAATAAAGAAAAACAAGTTTTAAAAATGAATGTCCATACCTCTAAATGTCTAGTAGGAATCAAGGCAATCGACGTTAATCAGTCAGGTTCTGAAATGTTAAAAAATGAATTAAGTATAAACTTGTTATTAGATTCTTTGTTTAGTGAGAGCTCAGACAATTATCAAAATCTATTCCAAGAGGGGCTTATTGACGATACATTCTCCTATGATTATACACAAGAGCATGGATTTGGCTTTGCTATGATTGGTGGAGATACAAGTAATCCAGATGGTTTGGAAAAAGCTATTAAAGAGATTTTAATCAATGCAAAAGGGTTCGATATCTCAGAAGAGACACTGGAAAGAACGAAAAAGAAAAAAATTGGTGCCTTTTTACGATCAATTAACTCACCAGAATATATTGCGAATCAGTTTACACGGTATGCATTTAACGAAATGGATTTATTTGATGTGGTACCAACCTTAGAATCCATTACAGTAGATGATATTAAAACAGCTGCAAACAGATTAATCGAAGAAGATAGATTAACAACTTGCCAAGTTATACCTAAATAAGCATAAATAAAGATTAGGTAGGGTGTCCAAACAAGAAATCTGACCTTTACAGGGGCTAGCCACTTTTTTAGTAGGTGTTACTTGTATAGGAGTGATTTTTAGGGACACCCTTAACCTTTTATTACAATTAAATAGGAAAGAAGCGAAAAACATGGGGAAATGGATACTAATTACGGGAGCATCTGGAGGAATAGGTCAGGCAATCGCCAAATTACTAGCTAAAGAAGGATATTCCCTATACTTACATTATTATCAAAATAAAGCCGCTATCATGGAATTAATCGAAGATATACGTGAGTTCGGAGGAGAATATCTTGCAATACAAGCTGATTTAACACAAAAAGAAGGTTATAAAGATATTCTTCCAAACATCTTTTCAATTGATGGTATTGTCCATGCAAGTGGTGTAAGTACATATGGATTATTTACAGATACCTCTGATGAAGAATGGCAGGAGTTATGGAATGTTCATGTATATTCCATGATAGGAATTACAAGAGGGTTACTTCCTAAGATGCTATCTAAGCAGCAAGGGAATATTATTGTGATTTCAAGTATCTGGGGACAAATAGGATCTGCAATGGAAGTAGCCTATTCTACTGTAAAGGGAGCTCAAATCTCCTTTACAAAAGCTTTAAGTAAAGAAATGGCGTGTAATGGAATACGTGTTAATGCTGTGGCTCCAGGAGCTATTGATACGAAAATGATGAGCAATTTTACAGAAGAAGATTTACAAATGCTAAGAGAAGAAATTCCCATGGGTAGAATAGGGAAATCAAATGAAGTAGCAGAATCTGTACTATTTCTTTTATCTGATAAGTCTTCATACATAACAGGACAAGTGTTGTCTCTGAATGGTGGCTGGCATGTTTGACCAAATTTTTTAAATAAGTTATATGCATATTATCTAGTAAAAGCATCCAAAATAACTATGTAATACACTTAAGGTAAGGAAGGGAGTATTTCATATGTCTATTTTAGAAAGCTGGGATCAATGGAAAGATTTCTTGGGAGATCGCCTTCATCATGCACAAAATGAAGGAATGAATAAAGAAATAATTGGGGATCTTGCATTTCAAATAGGGGATTATTTGTCAAATCAAGTCCAACCAAAAAATGACCAAGAAAGAATTCTAGCAGATCTTTGGTCTGTTGCATCAGAAGAAGAACAACATGCAATTGCCAATATGATGGTTAAATTGGTTCAAAATGACGGTACCAATTAATATTTCTTCATAAAAAGTGAAGGTAAACTCAATAAATAGTGTTTCTACTATTTATTGAGTTTCCTTTTTTATTATGGATGAAAATATCATAGGAAATTTTCTTGGTTTTCCTAGCTTTTTTCTTGATTATTTATTGCATTACTATATGATAGAATTAAAAAGACTTTTGTATATTAATTTCTTTTTTCTCATGTAGGAGGATTTTTTTGGAACAGAAGGAATGGTATTTAGAATATGAAATTCAAAAAAACCGACCTGGCCTATTAGGAGACATTTCTTCCTTGCTTGGAATGCTCTCCATTAATATCATCATGATAAACGGTGTAGATGAAGGACGTCGTGGCTTGCTTATGCTAGCAAATAATAATGAACAAATAAAAAGGTTGGAATCTATTCTTTATACAATGGATACAATAAAAGTTATAAAGCTTAGAATACCAACATTAAGAGATAAGTTAGCAGTCCGACATGGTCGATACATACAAAGAGATGCAGATGATAAAAAGACATTCCGATTTGTTCGTGATGAATTAGGATTATTAGTTGATTTTATGGCAGAGTTATTTAAAACCGATGGCCATAAATTAATAGGAATAAGAGGAATGCCACGTGTCGGAAAAACAGAATCAATAGTGGCTGCAAGTGTTAACGCCAATAAACGTTGGCTATTAATTAGTTCCACTCTATTAAAACAAACAGTACGACACTCCTTGATGAAGGGAGAATATAATGAAGATACTCTCTTTATTATGGATGGAATGGTATCTTCTAAACAAATAAATGAGCGACATTCGGCGGTTATTCGCGAAGTCATGCGCTTACCATGTATTAAGGTAGTAGAGCATCCAGATGCTTTTGTACATAATTCGGAATACACACTAGAGGATTTTGATTATATTATTGAATTAAGGCATGAACCAGGAGAAGAAATTCTATATGATTTTCATAAAACCAATTCATTTTCTTTAAATGAATTTCAAGGTTTTGATATATAGTAAGTAAGTTGGAAGGTGTTATTTTGAGTGAATTAGGAAATCGACTAAAAGAAGCGAGATTAGCTAAAGGGCTAACATTAGAAGAACTACAGGAAATAACAAAAATTCAAGTGCGTTATTTAGTTGGCATTGAAGAAGGTAATTATAGTATGATGCCAGGTAAATTTTACACGAGAGCTTTTATTAAGCAATATGCAGAAGCTGTGGATTTATCTCCTGAAGAATTATTTGAAGAGTACAAAGAGGAAGTACCATCCAATATTAATGATGAGCTACCACAGAACTTATCTAGAGTGAATTCCAGAAAAGGAATGGATTCCAAGCGTTTAAAAGTGTTTGATTTTCTTCCAACTATTTTAATTGCACTAGTTGTAATTGGAATAATATTTTTGCTTTGGTATTTAGTTTTCGCAAAAGATTCTGATTCTGATTCTCTAAAGGAGAATACATCCAATAATAGCTCTGTTTACAAGAAGTCAGAAACTTTAGCTGAAAAAGAGAAAGAAGCAGAAAAAAATGCTGAAGCAAAAGAAAAAGAACAAACAGTTGCTGAAGAAGAGAAAAAAGTAGAAGAAGAAAAGCCTAAACAGGAAATAACCAAAAAGGAAACACAAGGAAGAACAACAACATATGAACTGAAAAATGCAGATAAGTTTGTTGTAAAATTAGAGTCGAAAGGCAAGGTTTGGGTAGATATTCAAAATGGCAAAAACTACTCTTTCTTCCAAGGAATCTTAGATAGTGAAGGGACAAAATCTAAGGAAGTAGATTTATCTAAAGAAAGTGAAGCCTACATTGTCATCGGTAATAACCAAGTAGAAATTCTTGTGAATGATGAAAAGATTGACTTAGGGAATTCTTCATCTAGACAAGATATTATTATTAAATATGTAAAAGAAGAAGAATAGTCATCAATTTGATGACTATTTTTTTCGCTATTAGGTTATATATAGGGTATAATAACTAATGTTTATTATTTCAGTTTTAGTTAATGTAACGGAGGAAGGCAATATGAATTTACCGAATAAGATTACTGTATCAAGAGTGCTATTAATCCCCATTTTCCTTGTGATTATGCTAGTAGACTTTTCATGGGGAGATATGACGTTACTTGGTGTAACACTGCCAGTTCAACATTTTGTTGGAGCATTAATATTTATTTTTGCCTCTACTACGGATTGGATTGACGGATATTATGCTAGGAAACTTAACTTAGTAACAAATCTAGGAAAGTTTTTAGATCCGTTAGCAGATAAATTACTTGTTTCTTCTGCACTTATTGTATTAGTTGGACTAAATTATGTACCTGCATGGATTACGATTGTGATTATTAGTAGAGAATTTGCGGTAACAGGTTTACGTGCTATCTTAGCAGGGGAAGGAGAAGTAGTAGCTGCTAATATGTTAGGGAAAATTAAAACCTGGGCACAAATTGTAGCTATTTCAGCTTTACTTTTACATAATATGATTTTTGAATTAATTTCTCTGCCATTAGATACTATTGCATTATGGGTAGCACTAATCTTTACTATTTGGTCCGGTTGGGACTATTTTGCTAAGAATAAGCATGCCTTTATATCTTCTAAATAAATCTTTAGGAACATCACGTAAATAGTAAGTGGGAGAGAATAAGATTGGGGGAATAAGAATGAATGCAGAAATAATTGCTGTAGGCTCAGAACTATTATTAGGTCAAATAGCTAATACAAATGCTCAATTCCTATCTAAACAATTGGCGGACTTAGGTGTTAATGTATTTTACCATACGGTTGTAGGTGATAATGCCAATCGTTTAAAAGAAGCTATTAGAGTCGCTGAAAGCCGTGCAGACTTGCTTATTTTTTCAGGCGGACTTGGTCCCACTAAAGATGATTTAACAAAGGAAACCATTGCTAATCATTTGGGAAAAGAACTAATATTTGATGAGATTGCATTGCAGTCGATTGAGGAATATTTTGAGAAAACGAAACGCACGATGACAGAAAATAATAAAAAACAAGCGTTAGTATTAGAAGATTCTCAAGTTCTTCCTAATGATCATGGAATGGCACCAGGTATGTTTCTAGAAAAAGATAAACATTTTTATATGCTACTACCTGGCCCACCGAAAGAAATAAAGCCAATGTTTGTAAAATATGGCTATCCTGCTATTCAAGAAAAGCTCGCTAATAAAGATGTTATTGTATCACGAGTGTTGCGCTTTTTTGGAATCGGAGAATCCTTATTAGAAACGAAAATAGAGGATTTACTAGAAAGTCAAACGAATCCTACTATTGCTCCACTAGCTGGGGATGGCGACGTTACATTACGTATCACATGTAAGCATGACTCCGTAGAAGAAGCAGAAAAACTCATAAAGAAAACAGAAACAGAAATTTTCTCTCGGATTGGGGAATTCTTCTATGGATACGAGGATACTACTTTAATGAATGAGTTAGCAGATGTGTTAATGAAGAAAGAGTTAAAAGTAGCAGCTGCTGAAAGTTTGACAGGTGGTATGTTCCAACAGGAAATGACTAGTATACCAGGCGCAAGTACCATTTATCAAGGTGGTATTGTTTGTTATACAAATGAAGTAAAACAGAATCTTCTTCAAGTGAAAGAGTCTACCATAAAAGAACATGGTGTGGTTAGTGAACAATGTGCAAAAGAACTAGCTGAAAATGTAGCCTCTTTATTAGGAGCAGATATTGGTATTAGTTTTACTGGAGTAGCTGGTCCTGATGAGTTAGAAGGACATCCTGTCGGAACCGTTTATATCGGTATAGCCATCAAAGGACAACCGACTAAGGTAGAAGCTATTCTTTTAAGCGGTACGAGAGCTTCCAATCGATTAAGAAGTGTAAAATATGGTCAATACTATTTATTGAAAGAGTTAGGAAAATAAATAATCGTTTTATTAAAAGGGTCTGACCTCAACAAGCCAGTTTCCAATATAGAAGAAGTTCTATACTTCTAAATAATGGAACTAGTATGTAGAGGCAGACCCTGTTTTTCCTATTATATAGATTCTATTATTATAGTGTTTTTAGAAAAAACGAATGAATGTTCTACTTTTTACTGTACAAATGAATGAAAAGAAGTTATATTAGTTATATAAATCTTGCATTACAAATGAATCTATCAAATAAATAGGATTCATTTTCATATATAAGGAGGAGAACTTTTTGAGCGATCGTCAAGCTGCGTTAGAAATGGCATTAAAACAAATAGAGAAACAATTTGGTAAGGGAAGTATTATGAAACTAGGAGAACAGGCAGATAGAGTTATTTCAACAGTTCCTAGTGGTTCATTAGCGTTAGACTCAGCGCTTGGAGTTGGTGGCTATCCTAGAGGTCGTATTATTGAAATTTATGGTCCAGAAAGTTCTGGTAAAACGACAGTTGCGCTTCACGCGATTGCTGAAGTTCAACAAAAAGGTGGACAAGCAGCATTTATTGATGCAGAACATGCATTAGACCCAGTTTATGCTCAAAAATTAGGGGTTAATATTGACGAGCTATTACTTTCTCAACCAGATACGGGAGAACAAGCATTGGAAATTGCAGAAGCACTAGTTCGTAGTGGTGCAGTAGATATTCTTGTCGTTGACTCAGTTGCAGCATTAGTACCAAAAGCAGAAATCGAAGGAGAAATGGGAGATTCACATATTGGTCTTCAAGCTCGCTTGATGTCTCAAGCACTTCGTAAATTGTCTGGTGCGATTAATAAATCGAAAACTATTGCTATCTTCATCAACCAAATTCGTGAAAAAGTTGGTGTTATGTTCGGAAATCCAGAAACAACTCCTGGTGGACGTGCATTGAAGTTCTACTCTTCTGTTCGTTTAGAGGTTCGTCGTGCAGAACAACTAAAACAAGGTACAGACATTGTCGGAAATAGAACGAAAATAAAAGTAGTAAAAAATAAAGTTGCTCCACCATTTAAAGTGGCAGAAGTAGATATCATGTACGGAGAAGGAATTTCAAAAGAGGGCGAAATCGTTGATATTGGTGCAGAACTTGATATTGTCCAAAAGAGTGGATCTTGGTATTCGTACAATGATGAAAGAATTGGACAAGGCCGTGAGAATTCAAAACAATTCTTAAAAGAAAATGTAGAGATTCGTGAAGAAATTCAACAAAAAATCCGTCAACATTTTGGTTTAGATAAGGATGCAACAGTAAAGCCTGAAGATGAGAAAGAGCAAGAAGAATTTGAGTTGCTTGATTAATCTATTTGAGAGGTGGCAAGGAAAAAGGTTTCCTTGCCACCTTTATATACATATGTAGTCACACTGTAATACCTCTATCTAAAAAAAGGTTTAGTATCGGTATTTTTTGACTATAATACATAAAGTTTACTATAGGAATTTTTTTCCTTTATAATTTGTATAGTTAATTGATTAAACGGGGACGTAATCCCAGAGAAATAGGCTAATCCTACCAATTGAAGGTCTTGACAATGAATTGGTACAACTATACAATTATATTGTATATTTTACATTTTTATAAGTATGAAAAAACCTAGACAATGGATGAACTAGGGAGAATTTTCGATTGAAAAGAGAAACATTAAGCCAATACTTTTAAAATCGTAACAAACAATTTTATAGCAAGAGGAGGTGAAAATGATGGATCCTATGATACTACTCATCTCCATTTTGCTTGTTCTTATCGTTATTGCCGTTGTTGGCTTTGTTGTATATTCTATTCGAAAGTCCAATGCTAATGCAAAAATTAGCAATGCAACAATGACTGCTGAACAAATTATTGAAAGTGCAAAGCGTGAAGCAGACGCATTGAAGAAAGAAGCTTTGTTAGAAGCAAAGGATGAGATTCACAAGCTTCGTAGTGAAGCAGAGCTAGAAGTTCGTGATCGCAGAAATGAACTACAAAAACAAGAAAATCGTTTATTACAAAAAGAAGAAAACCTTGATCGTAAGGGAGAAGCGTTAGATAAACGTGAAACAATGTTAGAGAAGAGAGACGATTCTCTTAATAGAAGACAACAGCATATGGAAGAGATGGAAAGCAAAGTGGACGAGATGGTTCGCAAGCAACAAACAGAACTAGAGCGCATATCTGGCTTAACTAGAGAAGAGGCCAAGTCCATCATTTTAGAGCGAACAGAGCAAGAAGTCGCACATGATATCGCCGTGTTAATTAAAGAAAGTGACACAAGAGCGAAAGAAGAAGCTGACAAAAAAGCGAAAGAAATTTTGTCACTCGCTATCCAAAGATGTGCAGCTGATCATGTTGCAGAAACTACAGTTTCCGTTGTTAACCTTCCAAATGATGAGATGAAAGGGCGAATTATTGGACGTGAAGGACGAAATATTCGCACACTTGAAACATTAACTGGAATCGACTTAATTATTGATGATACTCCAGAAGCGGTAATTCTTTCTGGTTTCGATCCAATAAGACGCGAAACTGCAAGACTTGCTTTAGACAAGTTAGTTCAGGATGGTCGGATTCACCCAGCTCGTATTGAAGAAATGGTGGATAAAGCGCGTCGTGAAGTAGACGAACATATCCGTGAAATCGGAGAGCAAACTACTTTTGAAGTAGGTGTTCACGGTTTACATCCAGACTTAATTAAGATTCTTGGACGTTTGAAATTCCGTACAAGCTATGGTCAAAATGTATTAAAACATAGTATGGAAGTTGCTCAATTATCTGGAATCTTAGCTGCTGAGCTTGGAGAAGATCAAACACTTGCACGCAGAGCGGGTCTACTACATGATATTGGTAAAGCAATTGACCATGAAGTAGAAGGAAGCCATGTGGAAATCGGGGTAGAACTTGCTACTAAATATAAAGAGCATCCTGTTGTAATCAACAGTATTGCTTCCCATCACGGTGATACGGAACCAACTTCTGTAATAGCTGTTCTAGTAGCTGCAGCAGATGCACTTTCAGCTGCGAGACCAGGGGCGCGAAGAGAAACATTAGAAAATTATATTCGACGTCTAGAAAAATTAGAAGAAATTTCGGAATCCTATGATGGTGTAGAGAAATCTTTTGCTATTCAAGCAGGTCGTGAAATTAGAATAATGGTAAAACCAGAGATAGTGGACGATTTAGAATCTCATCGATTAGCTCGTGACATACGCAAGAAAATCGAAGAAGAATTAGATTATCCAGGACATATTAAGGTTACAGTTATTCGTGAAACAAGAGCAGTGGAATACGCAAAATAAAAACGGTGCTACTCGCACCGTTTTTTTTATGTGTAATTTATAGTCAGTATCGTTTTTTGCTAGAAGAGGAATACTGAAAGCATAGGAAATAGAGCTTTATACATAAAATGATTTTACTTAAATTCTCTTTTGCATATTTAGTTTTACGATTATGTAGAGAATTTGTGTTAAACTGTAACATAGTGAAAGAAGAAAGTAGGAAAAGAATACATGCATATTTTATTTATTGGTGATGTTGTCGGCTCTATGGGTCGAGATATGATTAAGGAGTATGTTCCTAAATTAAAAGAGAAATACCGCCCCCAATTAACGATTATTAATGGAGAAAATGCTGCAGGTGGTAAAGGAATAACAGAAAAGATTTACCGAAGTTTCTTAGAAGTAGGTGCACAAGCAGTTACTTTAGGAAATCATACTTGGGATAACCGAGATATATTTGAATTTATTGATAAAGCCAAAAATCTAGTTCGCCCAGCTAATTTTCCAGAGAATAACCCTGGAAGAGGAATGATTTTTGTTAGAATAAATGATATAGAAGTAGCGGTCATTAATTTACAAGGGCGTACTTTTATGAATCCTAGTGATGATCCATTTATCGTAGCAGAACAATTAGTAACAGAAGCGAAAAAACGGACAAATATCATTTTTGTAGACTTTCATGGAGAAGCAACAAGTGAAAAACAAGCAATGGGTTGGTTCTTGGACGGAAAGGTAACAGCTGTAGTAGGAACACATACACATGTTCAAACCGCAGATAATCGAATTCTTCCAAACGGAACAGCGTTTATGGCTGATGTCGGTATGACAGGACCTTATGATGGCATACTAGGAATGGATAGAGAGTTAGTATTAAATCGCTTTTTGACTAGTCTGCCAACAAGGTTTGAACCACCAAAATCAGGAAGAGCCCAATTAAGCGGCTGTCTGATTGAAGTAGATAATAAGACTGGGAAGGCAAAGAAAATTGACCGAATATTAATAAATGAAGATCATCCATTTTTCTCTTAATAAATGAATGGATAGATAGGAAGGCCACTTATTACAGGTGGTCTTTATTTTTTGTCTACAAAAAATATATATCTTATAAATTGTGTGGGAAAGGGTTGATAGGTTAGCTCTATGAACCATATATTTGATTAGAAGTAGGAAAAGTGGTGTATAGAGGGTTTATAAAAGCAAAAATATATCGGAAAATTGGTTGTAATGGCGTATAGGAGTGTTCTAAAAGCCAAAATAGAATGGAAAAAGAGGAAAAGTGGTGTATAGGGGCTATCTAAAAGCCAAAATAGACCGAAAAAAGAGGGAAAATGGCGTATAGGAGTGTCCTAAAAGCCAAAATAGAATGGAAAAAGAGGGAAAGTGGTGTATTAGGAGTGTTCTAAAAGCTAAAATAGAAAGAAAAAAGAGGGAAAGTGGTGTATAAGAGTGTTCTAAAAGCCAAAATAGAATGAAACCCAGTGGAAAATAGTGTATAGAAGCAGCCCAAAAGCCAAAACGCACCAAAAACTAGACCAAAATGGTGTATAAAAGCCATCTAAAAGCTAAAATACAAATGAAAGAACTCAGAGTAGTTTATAGAAAAAAAGTCTATAAACAACTAATTCAAAAAAAGTATCAAAAACACCTCATTTAAAAGCCATCATACTAACTAAATTTACTTCTCCTCATAAAAAAATTTCAGAACTTCCTATAAATTTTAAATATTTATGTCCAAGCTGGAATATGTGTAGCAATCTCGGAATATAGTAACATTGGAATGATATATATCCTGATATGTTCAATGTAACATGCGGGGGGGTTAAACAAGGAGGAGCTAGAAATGGAGATATTAAAGGTTTCAGCAAAGTCTAGTCCCAATTCTGTAGCTGGTGCGCTTGCAGGTGTTCTACGAGAAAGAGGTGGAGCGGAAATCCAGGCAATTGGTGCAGGTGCATTAAATCAAGCGGTTAAAGCAGTCGCAATCGCAAGAGGATTTGTAGCACCTAGCGGAGTGGATTTAATTTGTATTCCTGCCTTCACTGATATTGTAATTGATGGTGAGGAACGTACTGCTATCAAGCTCATTGTGGAGCCTAGATAAAGAGTAATGTGGAAAAGGAAAGTAACGAACGCACAAATATCGTTGCTTTCGAGAGTTTTGCCTTCTTTTATAGATTAAGAGAAGGGGTGTTAAAAGAAGGTGTATCTATAAAGGGAAATAGCACAAAATAATCGATTTTATAAATAGATTACGTGCATTCTCTTTTTAGAGGCATCTTCTTTTTTATTGAAAAAATAATTATCCATGATCCATAGCAAAAGAATATAATAGAAATGGAAAGAATTTAATAGGAGTTGGTTTCCCTGAATTATTTTGATGGCCATTGCGATGTATTATATAAATTGTTTATGGATAAGAACATACAATTTCAAAAAAGTGATAAACTACACATTACGAAAGAGAGTCTAACGAAAACAGGTGCAAAGGTACAGTCTTTTGCTATCTACGTTCCGGAATCTATTCATCCAGATATGCAATTTCTGGCGGCGTTAGCGATGGTGGATATTTTCCACGAGAAAATACTAAAGCTTCATCCAGAAATAAAACATGTAAAAACAAAAGGAGATATCGATTCCTTGAAACAAGGAGAAATAGGAGCATTACTTACATTAGAGGGCTGTGATGCAATTGGTTCAGACCTAATGAAGTTGAAGATATTGTTGCACTTAGGTGTATCAGCTGTCGGTTTAACATGGAACTATGCTAATGCAGTGGCAGATGGCGCACTTGAGCCTAGAGGAGCAGGGCTATCTATATTTGGAAAAGAAGTCATAAAACTATTTAACAAAGAAAAAATTTGGGTAGATGTATCTCACTTATCAGAAAGTGGATTTTGGGATGTAATGGAGCTTGCCGATCATCCTTATGCTTCTCATTCGAATACATACACACTTTGTCCACATCCTCGTAATTTAAAGGATGATCAAATTAAAGCATTGATAGAACTTGATAGTGTAATGGGAATTACATTTGTACCACCATTTTTAAGTGGGACAGATCATGCAGACATTACCGATGTATTACGTCACTTGGATTATGTTTGTTCTTTAGGCGGGGAAAATCATGTAGGATTTGGCTCCGATTTTGATGGAATAGATACAACTGTAAAAGGGTTAGAGTCACAATTTGGTTATACCAATTTAATAAATGAGTTATTAAAATACTATAGTAGTAGCCAAGTAGAGAAGTTTTTATATTCAAATATGGTTGCAAGATTTCCAAAATAGAAGCAAAGGGGTTATACTCTTTGTTTCTTTTATTTGGGTAATTATCAAAAAATATACATCATAAAACCTTACTATTGTTTTCAAAACTTGAAAGGCTTATACTAGAATAATGTAAATATGTCTATAAAGAGAATAGAGTATATCTTAAAACATGACATGTATAGGACAATAGCTTATAGATGAACGTTAAATCATCGATAAGGGAGGAGCATTTGAAAATGAACGAAAATCAGCGTTTAGAAGCCCAAGCATTAACTAAAAATAGTTCTTCTGAAAAAAAAACAGAAAAAGATTATAGTCAATATTTTCAAACTGTATATAAAGCACCGTCTTTAAAAGATGCGAAAAGACGTGGAAAAGAAGAAGTTCGCTATGAAGCAGATTTCTCTATTTCTGAGGAATTCCGCGGAATGGGAGAAGGACGTAAGTTTTACATTCGCACATATGGCTGTCAAATGAATGAACATGATACGGAAGTTATGGCTGGTATTTTCCAAGCATTAGGCTATGAAGCAACAGACACAGTAGATGATGCAAATGTAATTCTTCTTAATACTTGTGCAATTCGTGAAAATGCAGAAAATAAAGTATTTGGTGAATTAGGTCACTTAAAGCATTTGAAAACGGAAAAGCCTGATTTATTAATTGGAGTTTGTGGATGTATGTCCCAAGAGGAATCCGTTGTTAATAAAATCTTAAAAACATATACGCAAGTAGATATGATATTTGGTACACATAATATTCACCGTTTACCAAATATTCTTCAGGAAGCATATATGTCAAAAGAAATGGTTGTGGAAGTTTGGTCTAAAGAAGGGGATGTTATTGAGAACCTTCCAAAAGTCCGTAACGGAAAAATCAAGGCATGGGTAAATATCATGTATGGTTGCGATAAGTTCTGTACATATTGTATCGTACCATATACACGCGGAAAAGAGCGTAGCCGCCGTCCAGAAGATATTATTCAAGAAGTTCGTCAATTAGCAGCACAAGGATATAAAGAAATTACGTTACTTGGCCAAAATGTTAACGCATATGGAAAAGATTTTACAGATATTAATTACCGCTTAGGTGACTTAATGGAGGAAATCAGTAAAATTGATATTCCACGTATTCGTTTTACAACAAGTCATCCAAGAGATTTTGATGATCATTTAATCCAAGTATTATCAAAAGGCGGTAACTTAGTAGAACATATTCACTTACCAGTGCAATCTGGGTCATCTGCTGTGTTAAAAATTATGGCTCGTAAATATACAAGAGAGCAATATTTAGAATTAGTAAGCAAAATGAAAGCTGCTATTCCGAATTTAACTTTAACTACAGATATCATTGTTGGTTATCCAAATGAAACGGAAGAACAGTTTGAAGAAACTTTATCTCTATATAAAGAAGTTGGATTTGAAGCTGCTTATACTTTCATTTATTCTCCACGTGAAGGTACACCTGCTGCGAAAATGAAAGACAATGTACCAATGGAAGTGAAGAAGGAGCGCCTACAACGTCTAAATGCACTCGTAAATGAAATGTCTGCTCAATCGATGAAGAGCTATCAAGGTAAAACAGTTGAAGTATTAGTAGAAGGGGAAAGTAAGAATAACCCTGATGTTCTTGCTGGATATACACGCAAGAATAAACTAGTAAACTTCGTTGGACCAAAATCTGCTATCGGTAAATTAGTGTCTGTTAAGATTACAGATGCAAAAACATGGTCACTAAATGGTGAAATGATTGAGGTATTAGAGGCTGTTGAGGCAAACTAATGGCTAAATATACAAAAGAAGAGATTATGGCTCGGACAGAAGAACTTGCGAGAATGATCAGTCAAACAGACGAAGTGGATTATTATAAACGAGCAGAACAACAAATTAATAACAATCAAAAGGTGAATGACCGGATTGCTCAAATTAAAAAGCTTCAAAAGCAGGCAGTTAATCTTCAACATTATGGAAAGATTGCTGCTTGGAAAGAAACGGAAGCAAAAATTGATGCATTACAGCAAGAAATTGATGAACTTCCAATCGTTAGTGAATTTAAAGAATCACAACAGGAAGTTAATGATATGCTGCAGATGGTAACGAGAACGATCTCCGAAAAAGTAGAAAAAAATCTACTATCACCTGAGGAAGAATAACAAAAGAGGTCTGTTTATTGAACAGACCTCTTTTGTTCTAATAAAACCATCATATATTCGAAGTGAACGAAATAATAAAATATTATTTTTTGTTATTCAAGATTTGGACAGCTTGCAAGAATGCCTTTCGATATTCTTGTTGTTCTTTCATCGCCGTTTGAAGCGTGGAGAGTAATGCTTTATTTAGTTGCTTTGTTTCTCGATCCTTTGAATCACTTTTTTGAATAGACTGAAGTAAAAAGGTATAAACAAGAAATAAAACAGAATAATTATCTACATACGTTAGGCTTACTGCACTTCCACCATTTCCACCTTCTGCATGTGTATTAACAGAAGGACCACCAGTTTCTAGTATTTTATCAATCAGGGAATCTGGAACTCCAAGCTCTTTCAGTTTTTCAGCTGTTAAACCCGATGTTGTACTTTCTTCCTTTTTGGCCATTTTAACACTCCTCATCTATTTATGTAATCAGCATATTCCACCATTTAATAAACGAATATAGAAAATTATATTTAAAATCAGCAAAAATAAAGGGCATGCATTCACTAAGTGAAGCTGCCCTTTATTTTATGCTTATATTTACTTATTTGTGATTATGAAAGGGATTAACCTTCGTTCACCATTTCTGGGCTATTAGTGTTGTAAGAAGTTGCTGTTGCGTCACCTGCGATGTTAGCATTTACTAAAATACCACCAACGAAGAAGTTTAATAAGTTAACACCTACAGCAGCACCTCCAGCAGCACCAGCAGCAGTGAATTGGTTAGCAAGGTTACCGTTTCCTTGAGTTGCGTTTGTGAAAGCACGTAGTTCTGTACCTTTGTTACCAATGCCTTTAGCTACGTCTGCACCTACGTCAGAACCTTTACATTTGTGATCAGATGTGAAATTAGACAACATATGATTTCACCTCCTTTCAATGTTTTTATTCTCTTATTTTTTGATAAAGTCTGAAAGATTTAAAGAGAAAAGTGGTTTTCCATTTACATTTAGTTTGATATTACCATCATCGTTTGAAGCATCTATTACTGGCAATTTTTCTTGCAATTTACTAAATGTTTCTTGGTTAACTAGATCTTTTACTGAGTCAATATTTAAGTGAGGCATGACTTTTTCTTTTATATTATCCAGGATTAGATTACTAGGAATTTTATCTAGAATTTTTTCCACGTTTAAACTACTAGGAATTTTATCTTTGATGCTTTCCACGTTTAAATTACTAGGAATCTTATCTTTTAGTTCGTCTAGTTTAGCACTTGCTATATTGCTGGCAGCACCTTTTGTTAACTTTTTTACAAGGCCGCCCATTTCAGATGTCATTTTATCGATCAGTTCCTGTGCGTATTTTGAACCTTCTTCTCCAGAAACTTCTTTTCCATTTACATTAAATTTAAAATCAAATTGATCGTTTTGATTAAATAACCCTGCCAACTCCCTCACCCCCTTGCTCTGTATAGTACAGTATATAGAAATGAGACCAAGCTGTATCCGCGAATGTATTGATTAAAACGCGTATTTTTTAGATGAATGATGATTTTTTGGTGGATAATGGTTTAGTCAATTAGGTGTACGTTTAATAATAGTCATTATTTTTAATAGGGGATAGGAGTAGAGAGGTAAGTTACGAAGATATGAAAAACAGCTATTTGACTTGAAAAATAGCTGTTTTACTTCTTAAGTATGAATGGTAATTTTAGGCCAAGTAGCTTGCCAATTTTTTTTGTGAACGCGTTCGTTATATATTCTCATTAGATGTGTATTTTCTATAAAGTATGGAGTTGGTTTTACATTTAATTCGATTAGATCTTCCATTCCACAAGGAGCAGTGAGATAGAGATGGTTGTTTTTGTCTAAGGTTACCCCAAGTGCTGTTGCTGTTTCTGGAAACTTAGAGATAGCATCTTCAGATGAAGTGTATGGAGCTAGTTGATTGATAACATGCATTCTTGCTTGATTTTTAACGGACCATGGAATTCCTGGCATCATTGTTTTTAATTGTTTTTCTAATGATTTTTCGGTCCATTCATCCGTATTTTTACTGTCAAAATAGATGACATCTACATCTGGTATCGATGTTCTATCATGAAAGCCATGTAATGTATCCCAAATTTTCGA
>DATMFU010000193.1:0-9112 GCA_035556015.1 Niallia sp.
AGAAACAATTGATATTGGCTTACAAATTGTTTCAGAAGCAGTAGAACGCAACGTAAAAATGGTACCTGCTGTTTTTATCAATGATCAAGAATTCCAATTTCCAGTTGAAATTGATGCACAACAATTAAAAGAGGAAATTGAGAAAGTTTTATAATTGGGTAATCGTTAATAACGTACTTCTTAGTTTAAGGATCTAATAACAAAATAAAATTAGTGAAAACAGTAGGGGAATTGAATACCTTGCTGTTTTTTCTTTTGTCTAGGCAATTGATTAATAAAACTCAAATATAATCAAAGACGACATACGTTAAGCAAACAAATCTTATTTTGTTAAGGAATAAGCTTGTTAAATACAAAATTATAAAAGATCTAGTCAAGGTATATTAAATGCATATATTAATACTTCTGCTCATGGTAGTTAAGTCTAATACTGAGACATGCTTTTGAGGACCTAAGATTTGTCGAAAACATGTGCCACTCATTAATCCACAAAGGGGCATTGGTTAGTCTAGTAAATATCGGCATAAAAATGTATGCGCATTCATAGATTAGATTCATAGTTAGTAGACTAGCATAAATAGATAAGCTCGTATTCCATCTGATAAGCAAGTGTCTATTATAACTACTCAAAGTTTCATAGCTTATAAATTAGGAGGTAGTATATGGGAGTTTCGAATAAACGTCAAGGTGAAACTGCAAGTGTTGATGCTGTTGTTATTGGGGCAGGGTTTTCAGGATTGTACATGCTATATCGCTTAAGAGAGGCGGGTTTGTCTACAAAAGTATACGAGACAGCTGACGGAGTTGGTGGTGTATGGTATTGGAATCGTTATCCAGGTGCACGCTGTGATTCAGAAAGCATTTGCTATAACTATACCTTCTCTGAGGAGCTTTATAATGAATGGTCATGGTCTTCTCGTTATCCTGAACAGCCTGAAATTTTGAAATATTTGAATTTCGTAGCTGATAAATTTGATCTGCGTCCTGATATCAATTTTAGCACTCGTGTAACCTCTGCTAGCTATGACGAGGGTAGTAATAGATGGCAAATCGAAACTGACCAAGGTGACCAAATAACAGCGAAATACTTTATCACAGGGGTTGGTTGTATATCAACAGCTAACGTTCCTAATATTAAAGGGTTAGACAACTTTGATGGTGATTGGTATCATACTGGTCATTGGCCACATGAAAAAGTAGATTTCACCGGTAAACGGGTTGGGGTGATCGGAACTGGTTCGAGTGGTATTCAATCTATACCAGTAATTGCGAAGGAAGCCCAACATCTTACGGTTTTCCAACGTACACCACAATTTAGTGTGCCTGCAAAAAATTACCGATATACTCAAGAGTTTCTTCAAAAATCAAAAGAAAATTATCACGGTATGAGACATTTAATGCGTAATTCCGTCGCTGGAATGGCCATGTATTATGGAGAGAGGTCCGTATTAGAAGATACTCCCGAAGAACGCAAAAAAGTGTTAGAGGCAGCTTGGGAAAAGGGTGGATGGGCAATTCTATTCGCGTATAATGACCTCATTATTAACGAAGAAGGAAACAAACTTGTCGCGGAATTTGTACGCTCAAAAATTCGTGAAATTGTTAAGGATCCAGAAACAGCCGATAAGCTAGTGCCTGACCATTATTACGGTACGAAGCGGGCGATTATTGATACGAATTACTTTGAAACTTATAATCGCGATAATGTTAGCCTAGTAGATGTGAAAAAGTCACCAATTGAGGAAATTACATCTAAAGGGATTCGTACTACAGATGGTGAGTATGAATTAGATGCGATTGTGTTTGCAACTGGTTTCGATGGAATGACTGGTTCATTATTTAAAATTGATATAAAAGGTAGAAATGGTGTGGCTCTTAAAGAGAAGTGGGACAATGGTGCGAAGACAAAAACATATCTTGGATTAACGACAGCAGGATTCCCAAATCTATTTATGTTAACAGGTCCAGAAAGTCCATCTGTTTTAGGTAATATGCCTGCAGCTATTGAACAGCATGTTGAATGGGTAATAGATTGCATTAATCATCTTCGTCAGAATGAAGTGGAAGTATTTGAGGCTAAACCTGAAGCTGAAGAAAAGTGGAGTCAACATTGTAGAGAACTAGCAGATGCAACACTTTATACAAAGACTGAATCTTGGTATACAGGCGCGAATATTGAAGGCAAGGCAAGAGGATTCCAAATCTATGTTGGTGGATATGATGGATACCGCAAAATCTGCGATGAAATAGCATCAAAAGGATACGAAGGATTTTCATTAGTCTCAAAGAGTAGTGCTAAAAGTTAATTTGAAAGCGTTATCATTTCTTGTAGTCTGAATAGAATCTATTAATCTTTTAAGGAGGACTTTTTTATTATGGCAATTGATTCTCAAGCAAAATTTCTATTAGAACAGATGGAAGCAGCTGGTGCACCACCAATGAGTTCGCTTAGCCCAGAGGAAGCAAGATTAACAACAGATTTTAGTGCTCTAGCAGGAATTCCAGAAAAGGTTGGAAAGGTAGAGAACCGAGTAATTCCTGGTCCTGGGGGTGACATCCCAGTTCGTATATATACACCTAATGGAGAAGGCCCTTTTCCATCACTCGTCTTTTACCACGGTGGTGGCTGGGTAATTGGGGATCTTGATACGGTCGACGTTCCTTGTCGGCTTTTAGCTAACCGAGCAAATTGTGTTGTCGTATCCGTTGATTATCGATTAGCGCCAGAGCATAAATTCCCAGCGGCTGCTGATGATGCTTACGCGGCTGCGAAATGGGTAGTTGAAAATGGTCCGTCCATCAAGGTTGATAGTAGCCGTGTTGCGGTTGGTGGTGACAGTGCAGGTGGTAATCTAGCAGCGGTCGTTTCTTTAATGGCTCGCGATAAAAATGAAATTGATTTAGCTTATCAATTGTTAATTTATCCTGTTACGAACCACTCCTATGAAACTGTATCCTATAGTGACAATGCGGATGGTTATTTGTTAACAAAAGATAGCATGATTTGGTTCTGGGATCATTATTTGCGTAATCCTCAAGATGGAGATAATCCATATGCTTCTCCACTAAAAGCAGAGGATTTGAGCGGCTTACCTCCTGCACTCGTAATTACAGCAGAATTTGACCCGTTGCGTGATGAGGGAGAAGCCTATGCACAACGTCTTAAAGAAGCCGGAGTGTCAGTTGAAGAAACTCGATATAATGGTATGATTCATGGCTTCTTCTGGATGCCAGGTACTTTAGATCAAGGGATGAAAGCTGTAAATCAAGCGGCAAATGCTTTAAAGCAAGCATTTGCAAGAGAGGTTAATCGATAATTTCACAATAAATGTAGTGCTAGGCTCTTAGTGAGTTTAGCACTTATTTTTATGGCGGTTAGGGGAGTATAGGTTTTAAGGGGAACTGCATCAGAGAAGAAAAGTAAGTGATTTGTTGCATTTTGGGAAAAGTGATGTTTTCTAAAATATTGTGTTTGAAGTTTGTATACATAGCCCATTTCTTCAAGAGGAGGAAGTTTTATTTTGTGAAACTTATTGGAAGAATTGGAACGTTTTCCTTATTATAGAGGATATTTGTGTGTAAAAGATAAAATAAATCTGCGTAAAAACGAGATACTAAGATGAAAAGTGAGTTTTATCATTCGGTAGGCAATAGTGGTTTTATTTAAAGAATGGGTGAGTTGCCTTTTTGTATTTATACTAATAATTTTACTTGAGATGAGGATTAAGATGATTGGGATTTTAATGGCTATATTGGCTGGTTTTTTTATTTCACTCCAAAGTGTAACGAATGCAGCGATTGGTTCAGGAGTGAGTACATGGACAACCGCTATGATTACACAAGCAGTTGGAGCTACAGGTGCATTGATCATTTATTTATTTTCAAAGAAAAATCATGTAAACGGGTTTAAAAAGGTGAAATCAATATATTTATTTGGAGGTTCGTTTGGAGCAATCGTGGTAGCTTCAAGTGTTATTGCGGTCACATTAGTAGGGGCGACCGTAGCCATTTCGTTAACTTTAATTGCTCAATTGGGGACCGTCGTAATTATTGAAGCGTTAGGGGTGTTTGATGTAAGGAAACAACCTGTTGCAGGAATGCAGTGGATTGGCTTGGCACTCATGATGCTTGGAGTAGTATTTATTAGTTTATAGGAGCACTTACATATAAAGGTATTCTTTTTCCAGATTGTTGATTGTAATCGACCAGTAGTCAAAAATACTATTGATGAGGAGAAACAAAATTGATTTTAGGGGGCATTTTAGCAGTAGTCGCAGGTGCTTTTATTGGTTTACAAAATATCTTTAATCGCCATTTAAATGAGTATGTGACAGGGTGGATTGCTACTAAATTTGTACTTATTACTGGTAGCATTGCATCTCTTATATTCGGGTTAATATTTGATGGAATGGATGTTTTTGATTTTAGCGGCATGAAAGTTAGTTATTGGTTTTTTGGGTTAGTGGGAATTGGGGTTATTTATTGTATGATGCAAGCAATGAAACGACTAGGACCGACAAAAGCCGTCTTAATAGGTGTGATTGCACAATTAATCTTTTCACTGATCTTTGATGTGACAGGATTTTTAATATTACCGCAAGTCAATTTAAAATGGGTAGATATTTTGGGAGTCGTGTTAATTATTATTGGTCTATTGATATTCAATATGAAAACCAAATTTCATACTAACAAATAAGTTAGCGTCTTTTTGTTGAACTGATAAAAATGAAAAGTTGATCAATAATTTGTGATTATAGGGGGTAAATTAACCTAAAGAGGTGTTTTATGAAACAAGTCATTTGGGGTTTAATTATCCTCACAATTTTGGTTATTTGTCCCTCCCAATCAAAAGCAATTACTATGCCATGCAGTATCGTTTTGGATCCCATTGATCAAAAACTTACAAACGCAAAGGGTTCTGCTCTCATTTATAAAGTTCAATTACGTCCTCCGAGTTCTGCACGAACGAATATCAGTATTCTTGGCGTACACCTCCCTGAGCCAACCACATATGGAGATTATGACCGTTATGAGGGCTTTGCTTTTATTCCAAAAGAAATTAGTTGGCGTTTCATTTTATATCCTACTCCAGAACAAGATAGTCCTACATGGGCAGGTAGATTTGATGAAATAACAGCCAAAATGGAAAATGTTGTAGTTCAGGTTCGTTTATCAAATTCTAAAAGTGAAAAATTGGGACCTGCAATATTAAAAGGTGATCTCAATCAATGTAAATAGCAAAAAAGGCGCGATTGTTCATTAGAGCAATCGTTTTTTTAAAAGATGTAATCTATCGGATTTTAAAATTTAATTTTCGACTTTTCGCAAAATAATCAAGTGTTGGGGTTTTAATATAGTAGAGCCATTTAAGTCATAAAATTTAGAATGATATTTAGTAATTGAAATTTGATAAGCTATTACAGCTTGGCACCTTTCTACAATTAGAAAGGTGTTTTTTTGTCTAAATATTATGAGTCAATATATTGGAATATAAGTTTTTTAACTCTATTTTTATAGCATTTATATCCTGTTAAATAGAAAAATTTGTATATAGTGAGAAATGCTCATATTTTATGTTGGATAATTATGGTATAATATAAACAATATGTAAATTGGGGAGGAAAAATTATTGAAAAAGTTAGGTAAAGTCGGAATACTTGTTACATCAACAGCCCTTTCATTTGGAGTACTATCTTCTGTCGCAAACGCACAAACACCTATAGAGAATCAACCAGAGAGAGTTGCAATTGAAGTAGCATCAACGGAAACAACAATCTCAAAAAATACATTAATTAAAAAGTTGAAAGAACTGTTCCCAAAACAATTTGATTCTTTATCAAGTAATGATTTTTATATGAGTAATGGCCATTACTATCCAGATGATGAGCGAATTCGCTATGATTTAAGCTTCCACAAAACAGTAAAAGGAAAAGATCTTTATGGAAGCATTGTATTTGTTGGGGATGATTTAGAGCTTGAAACTTTCCATTTCGAACCTCTTAATACAGCAGATGCACTTTTCCCTGCAAAAGTATCGAAAGAAGAGGCAGAGAAAATCGCTGTTGCGTTTTTGAATAAAATGGCGAATGGAAAAGAATTTGAAATAGATAAAGATACTATTGATTATTCCTATTATTCAAATCAATTAATTACAGAACCAGTACGCTATGAATTTAGATTCGTACAAAAGAAAAATAATGTTCCACTAGCTGACCAACAAATTCAACTAACTATTCTTGGAAATGGTGAGGTTGTTAGCTTCTATCGTTATGCTGAAGATGCGAAAGATGCAACTTTCGATAAAATAGAAGAAATTAAAAGTGAAAACGAATTATTACAAAAGATAAAAGATAATTTAGATGTTAGCTTAAGATATCAAGTGATCACTGATTATCGCACTGGTGATGAATCGATTGCACTTATTTACAGTCCAAACGTCAAATATGGTGTAAATGCAATTTCTGGCGACTGGCAAACGGCTAATGATTTTACAAAAGAAGTACCAAGAGAAGCGAAAATTGAAAAGTTAGCTGCAAAACCTTTGCCAGCAAGACAAGCCAATATGACAGTAGAACAGGCTAAAAAGGCTGCTGAACAACTGTTGAAAATAGATTCAGATAAAGTAAAATTAACCATTTCATCAGTTGAAGAAGTAAATTATGGTAACCAAGACTTATTAAGTGTTCAATACTCATACGATTGGGCATATGGTGGCATGGGTTCTAGCATTGAATTTAATAAGGCAACAGGTGAAATAGTCTCTTATCACGATATGAAGCGAGATATCTTATTAGAGAGTGGCGAAAACACAGGTAATAAAGGAAAACTCACTGAACAACAAGCATTAGCAAAAGCATTGGATTATTTAAAAGAATGGGTTCCATCTTATTTAAATAATTATGCAAAACCAATTGATGAACCATCTTTCTTTGAATCTCAAGGAACTTATTACTTTACATTCCCTCGAGTAGTCAATGGGATTTTAGTAGAAGGGCATCAAATCAATGTTGGAGTAGGGACTAATGGTTCAGTAAATAGTCTATATATCAATCACCGTGATAATGTGGACTGGCCATCGCCAGAAGAAGTTGTTTCAAAAGAAGAAGCAAAAAATAAACTAACAGATGCGTTAAGTTTAAAACTTCAATATATTAAACAAGGAAATGATCCAAAAGACCATGATTATAAATTAGTTTATACACCTATTTATAACGGAGAGGCTTATAGTTATTTAGATGCGAATACAGGAGAATGGAGTAGTTTATTTAGAAAAAATGATACTCCTGTTTTGACACATCCGACTGCTGAAGCTGAATTAAATTACTTGCTTCAAAACCGCATGTTAGAAATTAAAGATGCAGCATCATTTAATGCAGATAGCTCAATGACAAATGGGGAAGCACTGAAGTTATTAGTGAAGTCATTGTCTTATTTCTATGAGTTCGACACAAGTGCTGCAGAAGAAAATGCAAATCAAACTTATGCAAATATTGGTCCAGATCATCCTTACTATTCGATTGTAGAGAGAGCTGTTAGAATAGGTATTATTAATGCAGATGAAACTTTTAATGCTGATACGAAACTTACTCGCGAACAGCTAGCAGTTTGGTATATTCGAGCATTAGGTCTTGAAACGGCAGCGAAAAAACATGATATTTATAAAATATCATTTGCTGACTCAAATAAAATACAAAATGAATATAGAGGATATGTGGCGTTAGCAAATGCATTAGAATTAGTAAGCGCACAAAAGAACCAATTCAATCCAAAAGGTGAAGTAACTTATGCTGATGTTGCCGTATCAATATTCAGCTTAGCTCAAGCGATTCATGAAACGGGCATACCATTTAATCAATATTAATTAAAAATTACCTCTCGAAAGTTAGTAGTAACTTTCGGGAGGTTTTTTAGTTTGTGAAATTCCCATAAGAAAAATTGCATTGAACTGTAGCAGGTAGTCGGTTTAAGTATTTTTTACATGGTAAGTTGAAGAGCTAAAAACCTTGAGTAAAAATCACTTACTTTATTGGAACAAATTATCATAGAAGACGTTTTAAAAAATAACCGGCTTAATTCCTTTTAAATAAAAAATATAAAATTCCACTGAAATAAGGGAGGGAAGTTATTCCGTTTTTCTTAGCCAAATCTTTGAAATTAGCCTATTTAAAGCAGTTAATCGGTATTTCTTCGCTATTCTAAGCCCCCACACTATACTTTACACGGAAATTCTCGGCCTATTATTTTATTACCTACTAAGAAATATAAAAGCAAATACATAAACATTTTACTTGAAAAGAGGAGATTGCTTGAAAGAAATATACAAATACCTTTTAGGATTGGTAGCCGTCATTGCCATTATTTTTAGCTTTGTACAATATCAATTGCATTCTACTGAAAAAGCAGTGAAAAACTATTTATTAAAAAATGAAGGACTTTCTGCAATGAATTTCGAGACAGATCCATTCATTGCGAATTTAGCTGGAGATAAAAACTGGATGGTTTCTGTGAAGATTGATGACGATGCTAAAACTTATAGTTACTTTTTGAATAATAAAGGCCACGTAGTTTTAGAATCATACATTGAGAATGGTGTTGTTAATATTGTTAACCAAGTAATGAACTAAGTGTATTGGTGAAAAGTCATTAATTATAGAGGTGTGGGGCATAATCATGGTAGCTTCGTACTTGGACTAATAGTTTAGATTCTTCCGATTCTCAGTATCATTAAGAACCAAGCAAAAAATTAAAAGAGGAGCAAAATTATGAAGGGATGAATTTGCTTTTCTTTTTTATTAGAAAAATCCACTATTATACAATAAACGTGTTTATTATCTATAAAAATACTATAACTTACAAGGAAAAATTAAAAAATACAGGAATTTTTCAACAATTCTCAATGTTCTTAGTATATAATTAGATGAGAAGTTATTATATTTTGAACTATAAATTATGAAAAACAAATAGCATTCTTATAGTTTCATTATTCGGAATTTTCTTTATAATGAGAAGTGCAAAAAAATGACTATGAAATTGATTAGTTTAGAAATATAATTGTAACCTATCAATATGTACATAGAACAATAAGGAGACTTTAAAGTGAATAACATCTTAA
>DATMFU010000194.1:0-26579 GCA_035556015.1 Niallia sp.
GGAACACTCGTTTTGAGAAAAGAGAAATAAGAATAGCTTTTCTTTGAATGAGAAAGAATGATAGTAGTTATACGCTGCTATCATTTTTTATTGTAAGAAAATTATCAATTCGTTTAGAAAAGCTAAATATTTGAAACTCGATGTCGGAAAATGGGAAAATGGAAGAAAGAAGGGGTGAAGTTATAATGAAAATATTTGTAATTGGAGCAAATGGGCAAATTGGAAAACATTTAACAACACTTATAAAAGAAGATAACAAACATACGGTTAGGGCGATGGTTCGGACCGAGGAACAAGCATCAACTTTTGAAAAGACTGGAATAGAAACGGCACTTGTTAATTTAGAAGATAGTGTAGAACATATTGCAGATGCTGCAGCTGGTTGCGATGCAATTGTATTTACTGCTGGTTCAGGGGGTAGTACGGGTGCAGATAAAACGTTATTAATTGATTTAGATGGTGCGGTTAAAGCAATGGAGGCAGCAGAACAAGCTGGCATTAAGCGATTCATTATGGTAAGTGCTCTTCAAGCTAATAATCGAGAAAATTGGAGTTCAGTAATAAAACCATATTATGTTGCTAAACATTACGCTGATAGAATACTGATGGAGAGTCCATTGAATTATACCATTATCCGACCAGGTGGATTAACGAACGACAAAGGAACTGGCAAAATTAGAGCTGAAAAAAATATAACAAGTGGTCCTCGAACCATTGCTAGAGAAGATGTAGCAAAGACTATTTTAGCCTCATTAGAAGAGGAGAAAACATATAGACTAGCATTTGATGTGATTTCAGGAGAGAAAAGTATTGAAACTGCATTACAATCCATAAATTAAGAATGAAAAGAGCTGTCTCTATTAGAGGCAGCATTTTTTTATGAGGTAACCATGGACCCTCCATTCACATGTATTGTTTGCCCTGTAATATAGGAGCCATCATCTGAAGCAAGCAATACATATGCTGGGGCAATCTCATAAGGCTGGCCAGCTCTTTTCATCGGTACATCGGAACCAAGCGTAATGATTTTTTCTACTGGTTGAGAAGCTGGCTGTAAAGGTGTCCAAAAGGGACCTGGAGCAATAGCGTTCACACGAATTCCTTTGTCCACAAGATTATTGGCTAATGCTCTAGTAAAACTAATAATTGCACCTTTTGTTGTAGTGTAATCCATTAAGTTTTTTTCTCCTAAATAAGCCACTACAGAAGCTGTATTTACAATACTTGCCCCTCTTTTTAAATAAGGAAGAGCTGCTTTGGTTAAATAAAAGAATGAATGGATATTAACATCGAAGGTTAAATTCCATTGTTCATCACTAATAGAGGTTAATTCTTTCTGAAAAAATTGAACAGCAGCATTATTTACTAATATATCGATTCTGCCGAAATGTTCTAGTGTTTTTTGTACAACTAATTGACAATGCTCTTTACTTCTTAAATCTCCAGGAATTAGTAAGCAAGAGGATCCATAGCTTTCAATAACTTGTTTGGTTACATTTGCATCATGGTGTTCATCATAGTACGGAATGACAATATTGGCACCTTCTTTGGCAAACGCTACTGCAACGGCCCTTCCGATTCCGCTATCTCCCCCTGAGATGATAGAAGTACGATTTTCTAATTTGTTCGTTCCAATATAGTTTGGATTATCAAATATAGGCAGAGGATTCATGACATATTCGAAACCGGGCTGCCTTGTTTGTTGTTGGGGAGGGAAATCTCTTGTATCCTGTGAGGAAGTAACCCCTTTTTTTGTCATAAAATACTCGCTTCCTTTCTTCAGGTCTAGTAATTAAAATGGATAAGGTGGTGGAGATTGGTCTTTATATGGATGGATGGTTGCTGACGATTGTGTTGGATATGGAGTGGATGGGGTTGGATTATCTGCTGAATAGCATCCTGGTGGTGGTCCAAGAAAAACTGAGCTCGTTATGGGAGAGACAGCATTAGCATAGGCAGTCTCATTCACACAATATGCTCTATTAGCAATCTCCTTTGGCAAAAATCGTAAGAAGTCAGAACCTAAAACAACATCAGGAGTAGGTTTGTCAAAGATGGTGAGCAAATGTGTATGATTCTCTAAAGCGACAAGCCAATGAAACCATCCCTTTGGAAATTGTGATACTTGGCCGGCCTTAACATGATAAGTGATCAATTGTTGAGAGAAAGGGTTAAAGACTGAAGTCATCACTTCACCACTTATAACGTAAACAAGTTCAACTGCATTTGGATGCCAGTGAGGTTGAATGATGATACCTTTGCTCAGGTGGACATTAAAGAAACCAGTTTTAATAGCAGGCATCTGTTCAGAAAAAAGTTGAGTAATATAATTATGTGCATCTCGTTTGTAATTAATCGTTTTAGTAGAATCAGCAAACAGCTGGAAATGAGGAGATACAAAAGGGTTATTCATCTATGGACCTCCTTATTATTGAATTCACATTCATTATATACGGAGGAAGGTTGACCTATGTCTAAGTTTACATTTGTTGATTTCGCAAAAAGCAAATAAATCGAAGTAAAAGAAAAAAGCAACCCGGAGGTTGCTTTTTATTAATCATGGAAGTTAGTTCCGTCTGTTACAGCTTTCACTACACCTGCACGAATGACGAAGTCACCAAATCGTTCATTTTCTAAACGCTCTTTTGCATAACGAGGAAGCAATACACGAAGTTCGGATAGAATTTCTTCTTCTCCAACATTTTCTCTATATAGCTTACTTAAGCGACTACCATCAAATGCAGCTCCAAGATACATATTATATTTCCCTGGGCCTTTCCCGATAAAGGCAATTTCTCCTAAGGCATGACGAGCACAACCATTTGGACAACCAGTCATTCGTATTGTTATTTCCTCATTACGTAATCCATTTTCATCAATAATTTCATCAATTTTATCAATTAAGAGAGGTAGATATCGCTCAGCCTCTGCCATAGCTAGACCACAGGTTGGTAGAGATGCACATGCTATAGAGTTTCTGCGGAGTGCAGAGACTTTTTGCCCGTCCATCAACCCATATTTATCAATTAGTTCACTAATTTTTTTCTTATTACGGCTGGAGATATTAGCGATAATTAGATTTTGGTTTGCTGTTAATCGGAAATCACCTGTGTGTATTTTGGCTATTTCTCTTAATCCGGTCATTAAGGAATAATTTTCATAATCTTTAATGCGGCCACCTTCAACAAATAAAGTGTAGTGCCATTTTCCCTTTATTCCTTTTTCCCAACCATAGCGGTCCCCGTTATGCGCAAATTGGAAAGGTTTTGCCGATTGTAATTTCCAACCTAAGCGATTTTCAAGTTCTTCTTTTACGTTTTCTAATCCAAGTCGATCAACTGTATATTTAAATCGAGCATTTTTACGAACGGAACGATTTCCGTAGTCTCTTTGAATAGTTATCGTTTTTTCAGCAAGATCTAAGATTTGATCTGGTGTACAGAAACCAATTACTTTTGCAAGCTGAGGATAGGTCTCTTTATCACCATGAGTCATTCCCATACCTCCACCGATTGCAACGTTAAAGCCGATTAACTTACCTTCTTCCATAATTGCAATCAGACCAAGATCTTGAGAAAACACATCTACATCATTGGATGGAGGTACAGCGATGCCAATCTTGAACTTTCTTGGT
The DNA here is from genome assembly GCA_035556015.1 of Niallia sp. Classification (GTDB taxonomy): domain Bacteria; phylum Bacillota; class Bacilli; order Bacillales; family Cytobacillaceae; genus Niallia. The sequence goes on from DATMFU010000194.1 coordinate 3,635, forward strand.
AAGTAAAGTTTTCCATACATTGGTTCAGCTTCTGTTTCCTCTACTGTAGGAGAAGAGGCTACTTTTTCCTCATCTAACCAAAGCTCATGATAAGCTCTTGTACGTGGCAATAAGTAATCACTTAATTTTTTCGACCACTCATAAACTTCACTGTGAACTTCTGATTGATATGGATTAGGGTTACACATTACATTTCGGTTTACATCTCCACATGCTGCAATAGTATCTAGTAATGAATGATGAATTTCTTGTATTGTCTTTTTCATGTTCCATTTTAAAATACCGTGCATTTGGAAAGCTTGACGAGTTGTTAACTTTAATGTCTTGTTTCCATATTTTTGAGCTAAATCATCCATCGTCAACCACTGTGCAGGTGTTGCTACTCCACCTGGTGTGCGAACACGAAGCATAAATTGATAAGCTGGCTCTAATTTCTGTTTTGCCCGTTCATTACGGATATCTCGGTCATCTTGGAGGTAACTACCATGGAATTTCATAAGACGGTTATCATCTTCGGATATACCTGAGCTTAACTCCTCCAGCATGGATTCCTTTAAAGTTCCGCGTAAGTAATTACTTTCTTCTTTGATACGCTCCACATCACTAGGAGGGCCATCTGGGGCCGTTAATATTTGATTCGCCACTGTTAGTAGTCCCCTTTCCTTCTAAATATATTAGTAAACATCACGTTGATAACGTTTGTTTTGTTGTAAGTCTGCTATATATTCCTCTGCTTTTTCTAATGACATATTTCCTTCTTTTTGTAGGATGGTAAGAAGTGTTTGATGTACATCATGTGCCATGTGCTTTTCGTCTCCACAAATATATAGAACAGCACCACTTTCTAACCATTCAAATATTTCTTTGCTGTGCTCAAGCATACGATGCTGAACATATACCTTTTCTTTTGTATCTCGGGAAAAGGCTACATTCATTTTTGTTAGTACGCCGTCTTGTATCCAACTCTGCCACTCTGTTTGGTATAGAAAGTCTGTAACGAAGTGTTGATCTCCAAAGAATAGCCAAGCTTTACCATCTACTCCATTTTCTTCTCTTTCTTGCATAAAGGAGCGGAATGGAGCAACTCCAGTGCCCGGTCCAACCATAATAATTGGTGTGGAAGGGTCTTCTGGTAGCTTAAAGTTTTGATTGTTTTGGATATAGATTGGCACTTTATCTCCTGGCTGCAGTCGTTCTGCCATTTGAATGGAACATACACCATTTCGCTTTCTGCCATTTGCTTCATAGCGAACTGCCCCAATTGTTAAATGTGCTTCCTCAGGATTTGCCGTATGACTGCTTGCAATGGAATAGAGACGAGCAGGTAATTTACGTAGTAAGGAAACAAAGGTTTGAGCATTTAACTGAACAAATGGGTAGTCTGTTACTAAATCTAGTAAATCACGGCCCTCTAAATAAGCTTTTAGTTTATCAGATTGTAATAATTCATTTAACTCTTTATTTTCTGAAACAATAGCATATTTTTCTACTAATGGCTTTGTTATTACCGTTATCTCGAAGTAGCTTAGTAAGGCTTCACGGAAAGCCAAAACTTCTCCTTGTTTATTGATACTTACACTCTCTTCAGGAGCAAATCCCAATTGTTTAATAAGGGCATCTACTAATTCTGGATCATTGGTTGGGAAAATTCCTAAACTATCACCAGGTTCGTAAGTAATTCCCGAATCCTCAAGGGAAAGTTCCACATGAAAAGTTTGCTTATTAGAGCCACGCCCATTTAAGTTAATGACATCTAATACTTCCGCATAGAAAGGATTAGTACGAGAGTAGACATTTTCTTGAACAGAAGGTAAGTTAACCTTTTCGTTTGTTGTACTTTTGCTTTCTGTGTTTAAGCTTGGACTACCAATTATCCCTTCAAACCACTCATTTGCAGGTTCGTCATAGTCTAAATCACAGTCTACACGAGGATATAATCTCGTTCCTCCTAATTCTTCCAATCGCAAATCGAAATCCTTCCCAGTTTGACAGAAAAATTCATAAGAACTATCTCCAAGGGATAAAACGGAATATTGGAAGTTCTCGAGCTTTGGTGCTCTTTTGCTATGAAGGAATTCATGGAATGCTAATGCAGTATCTGGTGGCTCACCTTCTCCATGAGTACTAACAATAATTAATAGATTTTTGATTTTTTTTAAGTTGTTTGGTTTAAATTGACCCATGGACTGAACGGTAATTTCAAATCCAAGTTCTTTTAAACGATTGCCATATTTATTAGCAAGACCTTGAGCATTACCTGTTTGCGATCCATAGAGAATAGTAATTTCTTTTGTAATAGGTTCCGTAATGGATTCTACAATACTAGTAGTAGTTAAAGACTCAGATTCTTGAACATTAGTAACAGTGGCAGTAGATGCCGATAAATAACCATTTAGCCAAATTTTTTGAGCTTCTGTTAAAGTAGGCAATAGGCGGTTTAATAGTTCAGATTGTTCTTGATTAAATGGACTGTTGTTAACTTGCAGCTGCAATATTTTCACCTCACAAGGATAATAACTTTCTCACTTCATTTGATTGATTTTTCTTAAAATTGATTTTATAACGTATTTACTTGGTTGTCACTCATATTTTAATTATTCCTATAAGACAAATCGGGATTCAGGGAGAAGAATAATGATTTTTCTTATACAGCTTTATTTTTTAATATACTATCTTCACTTTACTGGAATCAGAAGAATTAGTAAAATACATTTAAATTATGGTAACTATTAATATTCCTAATAATAGGAGGAGTAAAAATGCAGTATGATGCCCTTAAAACATTTGTAACGCTTGTTGAGGTGAAGAATTTTACTAAAACAGCAGAAATTTTACTTATGTCTCAGCCTAGTGTAAGTCTACATATAAAAAATCTAGAGAAGGAATTCCAGACCAAATTATTTGAACGCTCACCAAAATACTTGAAGATTACTCCTACAGGCGAAATGCTTTATGACAGTGCCATCCAAATGATAAGTCTCTATGAACATACAAGACAGTCGATTATGGATCATCATCATGCTATAAAAGGGGAATTAAGAATTGGTGCAAGTTTTACAATTGGAGAATATATTTTACCGTCTTTAATACTAGAGTTACAAAAGGAACACTCAAAATTACAAATTCAAGTGACAATCGGAAATACAGAAGAAATTGTACAAGCTGTAAGACTTTTTCAAGTGGATATTGGATTAATAGAAGGACAAACAAATGATAAAGATCTGATAGTAGTTCCTTTTATGGAGGATGAATTATTTTTTGTGACATCTTGTTCACATCCTTTAGCTAACAAACAGGAAATTACTATTTCAGATCTTCAAGATCAAGATTGGATAACTAGGGAAGTAGGGTCAGGAACACGTGAATATTTAAATCATGTTATCCGTTCGAATGGTTTAAAGGCAAAGTCATTTCTCACTATTAGTAGTAATCAAGGGATTAAGGAAACACTAATTAATGGTAAAGGGATATCCCTTTTATCACGAAGTGTAATTGAAAGGGATGTAAGACATGGAAATCTACATATCCTTCCTATTTCTCAAATGAAGTTTACCCGTAGACTTTCCTATATATTTTCTCCTGTTATGAAGGAAAAGCAAAATGTCCAAACGTTTATAGATACTCTAACAGAACATACATCCTTATAATTTATAAACGAATGAATAACTATTTGCTATTAGTAGAATCCTAAGATAGATAAAATTGTATTTTCAATCTCGATTTTCTCCGCAATTTTTAGTATGATAACAGAGGAATTTTTAATAATAGAAGGGCTTACCTTTCTTATAATAATAAGGAGAAATAGTTACTAATGCAGAAGAAAAATAAAACATATCGAATAGTCCTACTAGGCATGCTTGCAGCAATTATCATTATTCAAACGTCTGTCCCTTTTTTAGGATATATACCTGTTGGACCTCTTAGTTTAACTATTATACAAATAACGGTAATCATTACTGCAATTGTTTTGGGTCCACTTGATGGTGCCATTATTGGAGGAGTGTGGGGATTAATAACATTTGTTCGAGCATTTACCTCTCCAACAAGTGTCCTTGCACCAATTCTCTTTACTAATCCGTTAATCTCTGTTTTACCAAGAGTATTGATTGGAGTCGTGGCAGGACTTCTTTTTTATAAAGTACTGCGAAATAGAATGGCTGATACAGTTGCAATGACTATTGCTGGAGTACTAGGTTCTTTAACTAATACAATATTAGTTCTGGGATTTGCTTACTTGTTTGTAAGAGAGTCCTATGCTAATGCAATGAATGTTAGTGTAGAAAATTTATTGCCTGCTATATTAGCGATTGTAGGAACTAATGGTGTACCAGAAGCTATACTATCTGGTATTATTACTCCAATTATAGCGAAACCTTTGTTAGCTCTAAGAAAAAGATAAAAGGATTTACACGATTATTTAATGAAATTAACATTTTGTTGGTGGATTAGTATAAAAAATACTAATCCACTTTTTTATGGAAAAAAATAATAAATCCTGTTATTATGAACGAAATGAGAAGTTCTGTATATAATATATGGATTTTTTTTATAGAATAATTCCGACTAAACAACTAGATAAACTTATTGACAATAGTGGCAATTATGATAAAATTTAGAAAAAATAGCTCTTATCAAGAGAGACTGAGGGAATTGGCCCAAAGAAGTCCAGCAACCTGCCAAAAGACAAGGTGCTAAATCCAACAAAATGCTCGTCATTTTGAAAGATAAGGTAAATTGGTCACCTCATATCTTTCCGTGTTGGAAAGATTTTTTATTGTTATAGTCAGAGCTTACCTTTTTAAGGAGGGATTTGTTAGTGGGAGAAGCAAATCAGCTAGACAGAGTAAGGAATCATTTAGAAGAGATTCTTCAAGGTATGAAATTTGGTTCTATTACATTGGTTGTACAAGATGGAAGAATAATTCAAATTGAAAAAAATGAAAAAATCCGTCTAGGTAAATAAGGAAGCTGACTAGAAAAACTAGAGGCACTTTAACAAGTCATTATTTTGAGTTGGATTAAAGCTGCCTCTTTTTATATAAATGGCAGATAATTCACTTTATATTTAGGTTCAAAGTAAAAGAATGGGGGATTTAATGGTGAATCAAGCATTAACCTATCAAACTATCGAGACACATCCGCCTATTGATTTTTCCAGTGATACAGAGACAAAGGGAGCTTTAGAAGTTTTAAAGTGGGCTTATGATACGTATAAAGAGGAAATAGTTTACGCATGTAGCTTTGGAATTGAAGGAATTGTGCTTATTGATTTAATTTCTAAAGTGAAACCAGACGCTAAAATTGTTTTTCTAGATACAGATGTCCATTTTAAAGAAACATATGAATTAATTGAGAAAGTTAAGAATCGGTACCCTACGTTACAAATAGAAATGAAAAAGCCAAAATTAACTTTAGCTGAACAAGCTCAGGAATATGGAGATGAGCTTTGGTTTACGAATCCAAATAAGTGTTGTGAGATTCGTAAAGTTATTCCATTAAATGAAGTACTTTCTGATCCGGTTGCCTGGATATCAGGACTACGAAGAGAACAGTCAGAAACAAGAAAGCATACACAATTTCTTAATAAGGACAATAAATTTAAGTCTATAAAAGTATGTCCACTTATTCATTGGACATGGAAAGATGTATGGAGATATGCACATAAAAATTCATTAGATTATAACATTTTACATGACAGAGGTTATCCAAGCATTGGCTGTAAGACATGTACACAACCAGCTATTAATATGGATGACTTACGTTCTGGAAGATGGACTGGTAAAGGAAAAACAGAATGTGGGCTTCATCTATAACAATAATGTAGAGGTATAAATGGATGATCGTTATTTTAGCAGGTATTATGTCACTATTCTTCGCAATGAATATTGGTGCAAGTGGTGCAGCAGCAAGCCTTGGAGTCGCATATGGATCTGGTGCTATTCCTAAAAAAAGAAATGCACTGCTTATATGTGGAATAGCCATCTTCCTTGGTGCTGTTATTGGGGGAAGTGAGGTAGTTAAAACAATTGGAGAGGGTTTAATCCCAAGCGGTATACTTGATGCCAAAATTGTTCTTATTATCTTGTCAGCTGCTACACTATCTTTATTTATTGCGAACATAATGGGTATCCCGCTATCAACAAGTGAAATTACGGTTGGAAGTGTGGTAGGAGTAGGTATTGCATTTAAAAGTTTATACATTGTAAATATATTGTGGATTGTTCTATTTTGGCTACTTGTTCCATTTGTATCATTTGTGATTGCAATTTTTGCAGGAAAGTATGTCAAACGTGCTGAAGATAATAGTGTATGGCTCAAAAACCCTTCAAATGAGAAGTATCTATCTTTATTTGTCATTATTATCGGTTGTTTTGAAGCATTTTCAGCTGGTATGAATAATGTAGCAAATTCAATTGGTCCATTAGTTGGAGCTGGACTTATTTCCATAGATAAAGGAATCATTATTGGTGGTTTATTTATTGCTCTTGGGGCATTTCTTCTAGGTGGGAGAGTGTTACAGACGAATGGAAAGAAGATTGTCCGCTATTCTAAACTAGAAGGTGGCTTAATCTCAGGTATCGGCGCAACTTTAGTTACAATCGCTTCTATCTTTGGATTGCCGGTACCATTAACCCAAGTAACTAGCTCAGCTATTATCGGTATTGGTGTTTCTAAAAATGGAATGGCGATGCTAAAGAAAAAAATGGTATCAAGAATTTTAAAAGTTTGGATTGTATCTCCTATTCTATCGTTAGTCATTTCTTATAGCTTTGTTCAGTTGTTTATAAAATCTGACTTTTACATGGTTCTAATATTATTTAGTGTATGTGTTGCGACACTAGGAATTCTAAGTCTTATGAAGACGATTAGAGAAGATAGTAGGAACATCTATGAAGATGGTGGAGGTATTTAGCTTGATAAGGGTGTATAAAGTTTGTCCCTTTGAAGAGTGAATGAATATATATATAAAATGTAAGTTCATATTGGATTGCTTTCATTTTGTAAAAATGAACAAGCCTTATTTATAAAAAATCAACAAGAAGGATGTGCGAGTTTAATGTCATTAAGTCAACCACATGGTGGAAAGTTAATAAATTTATGGGAACCAGAATTTGATACAACGGCAATAAAAAAAGAACTAGAGATTGATATTATTGCACTTAGTGATTTGGAGTTAATTGGAAACGGAGCGTACAGCCCATTAACTGGGTTTCTATCACAAGTAGACTATGAATCTGTTTTAAAAAATATGCATCTAGCAAGTGGTGAGGTGTGGAGTATTCCAATTACTTTGCCAATTACTGAGGAACAAGCAGAGGAAATGGAATTAAATGACACTGTGAAACTAGTACACCAAGGCGAAACTTATGGTGTACTAACAGTAGAGGATATTTATATTCCTGATAAATACTTAGAGGCAACCTCTGTATATCGTACAGATGATTTAGAGCACCCAGGTGTCAAAAAGATGTTTGACAGAGGGAATGTTTACCTTGGGGGTCCAATTAAGTTATTAAAAAAGCTAGAAAGAACGGAATTTGGAAGTTTCTATTTAGATCCAAGCGAAACAAGAGCAGTTTTTGCTGAAAAAGGTTGGAGAACAGTAGTTGGATTCCAAACGAGAAATCCAGTTCATCGTGCTCATGAGTATATTCAAAAGTCGGCATTGGAGATTGTGGATGGCTTGTTCTTAAATCCATTGGTTGGAGAAACAAAATCAGATGATATTCCTGCTGATGTTCGAATGGAAAGTTACCAAGTACTCTTAAAAAATTACTATCCAGAAGACCGTGTATTCTTAGCAGTTTTTCCTGCAGCTATGCGCTATGCTGGACCTAGGGAAGCAGTATTTCATGCAATGGTTAGAAAAAACTATGGCTGTACTCATTTTATCGTTGGTCGTGATCACGCTGGGGTTGGTAATTACTATGGAACATATGATGCTCAAAAAATCTTTGAAGCATTCACACAAGATGAGTTAGGTATTAATCTATTATTCTTTGAACACAGTTTTTATTGCAAAAAATGCGAAAATATGGCATCGACAAAGACTTGTCCTCACAATAAAGAATATCATGAAATTCTTTCAGGTACGAAGGTTCGCGAACTTTTAAGAAATGGAGAAATCCCGCCAAGTACTTTTAGCCGTAAAGAAGTTGTAGAAGTATTAATAAAGGGATTGCGTGAAAAACAAGTACAATCTTAAAGGAGAGAGAACTTTTGAGTCAGAGCACAAATATAACTTGGCACGATCAGACTATTACGAAAAAACAAAGAAGAGAAAAAAATAATCATCATAGTTTTGTACTTTGGTTTACTGGTTTATCTGGTTCTGGTAAATCAACTGTTGCAAATGCAGTTGCAAAAAGACTGTTCGAGGATGACATCAATAACTATGTATTAGATGGAGATAACATTCGTTTTGGAATAAATAAAGATCTTGGATTTTCTGATGAAGATCGTAAAGAAAATATCAGAAGAATTGGAGAGGTAAGCAAACTTTTTGTAGATAGTGGTCAAGTGGTCCTTACAGCATTTATTTCTCCATTTCAAGAAGATAGAAATAGAGTAAGAGAGTTATTAGAAGAAGACGAATTTATTGAAGTATATATCAAATGTTCTTTAACTGCATGTGAAGCACGAGATCCGAAGGGCTTATATGAAAAGGCACGAAAAGGGATAATTAAAGACTTTACTGGGATTAGCTCTCCTTACGAGGAACCTGTAAACCCGGAAGTAGTAGTAGATACAGAGCAAAACACAGTGGAAGAATGCGTAGAACAAATTGTTCACTATTTGAAAGAAAAAGGCTATTATATTTCTTAATAGCTCGTTAATTTCGTAGATAATGACTTATAGCAGTGTAAAATATATGTAAAAATAATCATGTGAAAAGGAATTATATGTTTTCCTAAAAAGGAATTCGTATAGTTCCTTTATGTACATTATTTGATAAATGGAAGAAGCGTGAAAAAATGGGGAAAGTATATCTAGTTGGTGCAGGACCAGGGGATCCAGAATTAATAACAGTAAAGGGACTAAGATGTATTGAACAGGCAGATGTTATTTTGTATGATCGCCTTGTTAATCCAGAGTTATTACAGTATGCCAAGCCTAAGGCGGAATTGATATTTTGTGGAAAGCTTCCTCACCATCATGCTATGAAGCAAGAGTTAATTAATCAAACATTAGTTAAACATGCTAAAAAGGGTAAGTGTGTAACTAGATTAAAAGGAGGAGATCCTTTTGTATTTGGTAGAGGTGGAGAAGAGGCCGAGGAATTGGCTAAAAATCAAATTCCATTTGAAATAGTCCCAGGCATAACAGCGGGGATTGCAGCACCAAGCTATGCTGGCATACCAGTGACTCACCGTGACTATGGCTCATCCTTTGCATTTGTTACAGGTCATATGAAAAGTGGTGGAGATGATCATATAAAGTGGGAGGCACTATGTCAAATAGACACTCTTGCTATCTATATGGGAGTCAAAAACCTACCTACTATTCAATCTAAGCTTCTATCATTTGGGAAAAGTGGCTCAACTCCAGTAGCACTGATAACGTGGGGGACGACAGACAAACAAAAAACGATTGTTACTAATCTCGGAAATATTATGGTAGATGCAGAAAAAGGAAGAATAGAAAACCCTTGTATGATTGTGATAGGAGAAGTAGTGAGGATGAGAGAAAAAATCCAGTGGTTTGAAACTAGTTTTAAAGAAAAATTAACGAAAGAAGTGGTTTCATAATGGAGGCAATATTATATGTATGCCACGGAAGTAGAGTACGAGAAGCTAGTAATCAAGCTATTACATTTGTAAAAAAATTTATGGAGATAAACAGATTCCAAGGAATACAAGAATATTCCTTTCTCGAATTATCTGAGCCTTCAATAGAAGAAGGATTTCAAAGATGTGTAGAGCAAGGAGCAACTGTCATTCATGTATTGCCTATTTTACTTTTGACAGCTGCTCATGCTAAGAAAGATATTCCAGAAGTATTAAATCAACTTGTGCTTAGGTATCCAAATGTTGAAGTGAAATATGGGAGACCTATTGGTGTACACACTAAAATGGTAGAAATAGTAGCGGAAAAAATCAGCTCATCTACTATTTATCAACGTACAGAGGAAGAAACGCTTGTGCTTCTTGTCGGCAGAGGTAGTAGTGATCCTGATGTAAAACAAGATTTAAGCAAGATAGCATCGTTAATAAAAGAGTGTGTTCCAAGAATAGATGTTCACGATTGCTATTTAACAGCAGCAGAGCCAAGTTTTGAGGATGCTCTTGAAGTTGCAAATAACTCTCCTTATCGAAAAATATTAGTTATTCCGTATCTTTTATTTACAGGGATATTGATGAAATCAATGGAGAAAAAAATCAAAGAGATAAATCAAGAAAAAAAGTTATATGAACTTACCCCTTATTTAGGTTATCATCCGTATATAGCAGATATATTGTCTGAAAGAATAGAAGAAATGAGTGGTAATGCTAATTATGCTCCCTTTAATGGTTGATTTAACAGGCAAAAATTGTGTTGTAGTTGGTGCTGGCCAGATTGCACTTAATAAGGTAAGGAGTCTTTTGAAGGAAAAAGCACAAGTAACTGTCATCAGTCTTAATGCATGTGAGGAAATCAAAGCCTTAGAAGCAAGAGGCGAAATTAAGCTGTTAAATAGAAAGTATGAGCTTGAGGATGGAGCAAGTGCTTTCTTAGTAATTGCGGCTACAAATGACCCGAAAGAAAATAAAAAAATAGCCAATCATTTAAAATCGACAACATTGGTAAGTGATGCTTCTGATACGCAAACAGGAAATTTTCATATTCCATCGAATGTAAAAAGAGGTAAACTTCATTTGAGTGTATCTACGAATGGAGCTAGTCCGAAACTCGCAAAAAGAATTAAAGAAAAATGGGAACTTGACTATGACCAAGACTATTTAGAATACATGGAGTTTCTTTATAAGGTTCGTTCCACATTAAAGCAACTTCCCCTTTCTAAAGAGGAGAAAAATAGTATTCTAGAAGAGATTTTGGATAATCAGTTTAAAGCATCCCAACAATATAGAAATGAATTTTATGAGAAACTCCTGAAGAATCTAACATAGACATGTTTTCAGGGGTTTTTTCTGCATTTCCTCCTCTCTTTCCGTCTATTATCATATTGTATGATTTCTAGATTTAACATATAATTTCTATAAACACTAAATATTACCATAAATTAGATGTGTTATCGGAAGTTAAGTAATCGTTTACATCTCCGTTCTTAGTTCGGTAGATTGATAGGAGGTTCCATGAAATTTAGTACAAAGCTCTATAGTGGATTAGCTACAATTTTTCTCTTGGTCAGTATTCTAATTATTATTCTGATAAGTTTATTAAAACAACAAAATGAACATATGAGTGTACTGGTAGATGACATTACAGAAAGAATGGATGCAGCCTATAACATAAAAAATGAGATAAATAGCTTAAGTGGAGCCTTAACAAACTTGTCGACACAAACCTCCAAAATCGTTTCAGATCAAATAATGAGAGAAATAGAGGATTCTCGAGTAAACATTAATTCTTCTTATCAAATACTTTTGCAAAATGATCACAGAGAAGAAGTTAAGGATTTATTAACAGAGTTTTCTACTTTATATGATACATATGAAGAAAAGAGCCAGCAACTATATGAGACAACCGATAGAAAAATGAGCACGATTTTTTGGGTGACGGAGAGTGACCAAAAAGATCGTCTATTGCGTATTGCTACTTCATTATATGAATTACAGCAGCAACAAATGGAAGATGACATAAGTCAAACTAGAAAAACCTATGATTTTGTTTTACGAGTTATATATGTCTATATAGGGATAGTAGGAATTATTAGTATAATAGTAGCTATTTACTTAATAAGAAGTCTAACGAAAAACTTAAGCAAAGTTGTAACAGTGATGTCAGGTGCATCTTATAAAAAGGGAATTAAGTTCCCGCGACTAGATATAGAAACAAAAGATGAAATGGGAGAAATAGCAAATGCATTTAATGAAATGGTTAGTGCGTTGGAAAGTTATTCTCAGAAAGAAATAGAAACAAGAGCAAAAACAGAGGAACAGGCTTGGTTAGATTCAAAGCTAGCAGAAGTATCTGGATATTTTTCATTAGTAGAGAGTATGGAAGCTTTGGCAGAGTTTTTTACCACCATTATCACACCTTTAGTTGGTGCCCATTGCAGTATCTTTTATATTATGAATAAAGAAGAAGGGAATGTCTATTTAGAAGAAGTTGCAAGTTATGCAATTGATCCGAATTATAAAAAAAGGATTAGCTTAGGCCAAGGACTGGTTGGACAAGCAGCGAAGGAAAATAAGCCTTTGAATATAAAAGATATACCTAAAGGTTATATGAAAATTAATTCAGGTATGGGAGAAGTAGAACCCAAGCAGATCATTATTCAGCCAGTTACATACGAAGGAAAAGTACTAGCTATTGTAGAAATAGCATCTTTACATTACTTCAGAGCAGCTGAAGAAAAGCTTCTAAGTAAAGTCATTCAAAATATAGGAAGTTCACTATTTAGTTTAAGAAATCGTATGGAGGTTAAGAGATTACTTGAAGATGAGCAACGTTTGACAGAAGAGTTACAAAGTCAATCGGAAGAACTTCAGGCCCAACAACAAGAGCTTATGGCGATTAATGAGGAGCTACAGTTGCAGTATAAAGTATCTGAACAAAAAAATACAGAACTTGAACGTATTGGCAAGATGCTAGAGGAAAAGGCAGAGCAACTACAAAATAGTTCTCAATATAAATCTGAGTTTCTTGCAAACATGTCCCATGAGTTAAGAACCCCATTGAATAGTATGTTAATCTTGTCCCAAGTACTAGTTGAGAAGGAAAATGAACATCTGACTCCTAAGCAAATAGAATACTTAAAAACAATTTATTACTCGGGAAATGATTTATTGCGTTTAATAAATGAAATTTTAGATTTAGAAAAAATTGAAACAGGAAAAATGGAAATAGTTCAAACGGAAGTGAAGGTAGAACATATCCAAAATAGTCTTCATCATCAATTCATACCAGTAGCTAATCAGAAGGATTTAGGTTTCTTTATCACTATAGATAAGGAAGTACCAGAAGTTATCCATACAGATGAATATCGCTTAAATCAAGTATTGAAAAATTTATTATCTAATGCATTTAAGTTTACTGATAAAGGCAGGGTTATATTGTCTATTGGAATTTCTGAGGAGAAAGCAGGAAATAAATCCATTGTATTTACAGTAAAAGATACAGGTATTGGTATTCCACAGGATAAAATAGAGATAGTCTTTGAACCATTTCAACAGGCAGATGGCACTATAAGTAGAAAATATGGTGGAACAGGGTTAGGATTATCTATCTGTAGAGAAATCACGCATTTACTAGGAGGAGACTTACAGTTAACTAGTACGGAGGGGATAGGGAGTTCTTTTGTTCTTACTCTCCCTTTAAATGAGCCAAATACAACTTCTGCTGAAGAGAAGCAATGGCTTCCAGGTAATCAAGAAAGTGCAGTTACTTTAGATAATTTAGATAAAAGTGACGTGGACCATCGTGTTAGTTTAGCAGGTAAAAAGATTCTTATTGTTGATGATGATATTCGCAATATTTTTTCCCTATCAGCAGCATTAGAAGAGTATAATATAAAAGTTTTATTCTCTGAAAATGGAAAAGATGGGATAAGAATACTAGAGGAAAATCCTGATATTGATCTTATTCTTATGGATATTATGATGCCGGAAATGGATGGACTGGAAACAATCACTCGTATAAGAGAGAAACAAGCTTTCATAGACTTGCCGATTATCGCATTAACTGCTAAAGCGATGAGGCATAATCGTGAGCAATGTATCGAGGCAGGAGCATCTGATTATATTAGTAAACCGGTTAACTTAGAACAATTATTTTCTCTCATTCAAGTTTGGCTTTTTGAAGAATAAATTGATAATCTAGTCACTTGGTTTTTATAAAAGTAAAATTGCTAGTTGAAAGGAGACTCCAAATATTCATGCAGCAATCGACCCAGTCTATAGAAAGAAGTAGAACTATATCTAAACCAGGCGCAGAACCAATTCCTATTTTGATGGTAGATGATTTACAAGAAAACCTCCTTGCTTTGGAAGCCGTATTAAGTTCTCCAGATTATCACTTAGTTTCTGCTAGATCTGGAGAAGAGGCCCTAAAGTATATTCTAAAACATGATTTCGCAGTTATTTTACTCGATGTGCAGATGCCGGGATTAAATGGATTTGAAACAGCTAAATTAATTAAAGAAAGAAAGAAATCAAGGCATATACCTATTATCTTCATTACGGCAATTAGTAATGATATAAAAAATATTATTCAAGGATACAAGGTTGGAGCAATTGATTATATTGTAAAACCTTTCAATCCAGAAGCACTAAAAAGTAAAGTAGAACAGTTTGTTCATATTCATGAAGTACACTCTCATAACCTGAAAGAAATGAATATAAAAACTACAACTGAGCTACAAAAGGTAAATAAAGAACTGGCTTTAGCTAAGATGGACGTAATCAAAAATGAAGTGTTTTCCTCTCTGTTACAAGAAACCTTACAAGATACCATTGTGACATTTAATGAAGAGGGAATCATTTTAAGTATCAATCCGAGTATTAAGAAAATGTTTGGATATGAAGAAGAAGAGGTAGTTGGTAGTTCTATCGAAGTTCTCTTGCATTCTCGAGAAGATGAACAATTAGGAGAAACATCTCTCACTTTAGATACTTTATTTCAAGAGTTTGTTGGAAAGATGAGGGAAGCAAAGGCGAAGAGGAAGAATGGTACATATTTTCCTATCGATATTTTTATTGGAGATACTTTGCTAGAAGATTATAAATTGTTTATATGTAGTATTCGTGATATTTCAGAAAGAAAAGAAGTAGAGCTCTTAAGAAAAAAGCAAGTAGATCAATTAGAACATGTTGTAGAAGAAAGAACATTAGAACTTATGGCAATGAATCATCAGTTAAATAAGGAAAGACAGGAGCTATTTAAAGTGACAGATGATTTAATGCTTTCAGAGGGACGCTTTAGACAAATATTTGAGGCTAGTCCTTGTCTTATGGCAATACGTTCTTTGGAATCCACCCAATTCATTGCAGTTAATAATAATTGGATCATTCAAACTGGCTTTGATATTGATGAATTAAAGCATCCATCTTATTGTTGGGAACTCTATAAAGATAATAATGGAGCTGAGGAATCGATTAAGGAAGAAGAGTGGCAGTTTCCCTTCAAGAATCAAAAGGTTACCTATTTAACTAAGATGGGTAATCAAAAGCAAGGGTTATTATCTACTGAGATTATTCAAATTGACAATAAAAATTGTGTTCTTATAGTACTAAATGATATTACTGAACAGCTTGTGCTAGAAAATGAAATGGCTAGACTTGATCAGTTAAACTTAGTAGGCGAGATGGCTGCTGGAATAGCCCATGAAATTAGAAATCCAATGACTACTGTTCATGGGTTTCTACAGATAGGTAAATCCAACCCATCCTCTTTATCTCAGGAACATATGGAATTAATGATAGATGAATTAGAAAGAGCAAACAAAATAATAAAAGAGTTTCTGACGCTTGCTAAGAATAAGACTAATGATAAAAGGAAGCGCTCTCTAAATGAAATAATTGATATGATTCATCCTTTAATTAATGCAGAAGCTATTTTAACAGGGAAAAAGGTCAAGCTTCAATTAGGAGAATGTCCTCTCCTTTATCTAGATGAGAAAGAAATACGTCAGCTTCTTTTAAATTTAGCGTTAAATGGATTGGAAGCTATGGATACAGACGGATTCCTAATAATAAAGACCTATTGTACAGAGAACCATTTGGTCTTAGAAATAAAAGACAGTGGCAAAGGTATGGATGAGGAAACATTAAAAAGATTAGGAACTCCATTTTTTACAACAAAGGAAAATGGTACAGGATTGGGGCTTGCTGTATGCTATCGGATTGCAGAACGACACCAGGCAAGAATAAAGGTAACCACAGGTGAAAAAGGAACAACATTTTCTGTTTACTTTGAAATGAAGTCGACCAATAATTAATATACTCTTACTTAAATGAGAAGAAGCAGCCTAGTAATAAGTTTTTACTTTAGGACTGCTTCTTTTTTATTATTTATGTTTTACATAATCCATAACATATCGAATATATTTATCGTCTCTTGTTAACCAAGCTCCATGATTTCTTCTTAAGAAAATCTCAGCTTCTTGGAAGGTAGTAAATGTATTCGGTAATTTTGTTTTTTTATGGTTAACAGCCCATTGGTTTTTACTAACCTGATATAAGAAGAAGATATCGTCTTGCTTATTCTCAAAAAGTGTACCCAATGGGGACTCTTTTTTATTATACTCATTCTTTTTAGGATCTTCTCTTAAAGGATCCAAAGGAAATGTATCTAAGCAATAATTCTTGTAAGCATCATTCGTTAAATTACAGCCAGATGCTTTTACATGGCCACCACCGCCAAATGTGCCAGCTACTTTAGAGACGTCAACATGGTCATGAATAGTACGGAAACCTAACTTTTTACCACCAATATTCACAATTGCTATGTAATCTAAATGAGGATATTCTTTTCCCAACTCGTTCCCTAATTCAGAATGATATTGTTCTGCATAAACAATACCGGCATATAGTCCATCAATTTCTTTTTGAACAACTTCACGACGCTTTCGGCGAATATATCGTTCGATTTTTTTTTCTTCCATATCTAATATTTGTGTTTCTAACTCATCAAAGAAGAAATGATCGCTAGATTGAAGGCGAGTGACCATTTTTTCTACAAATTCATCAAAAGATATAAGATAAAAAAGGGCATTTAATCGTTGAGCCTCAAAATTATTATTTTTCTCCCAGTCCCATGTATCGTATTGTCTTACAAGTTCAACAAATTCTGAAATAGCATTTGATGGAGTAAGATATTCATGCTTTATGAGATATTCGTACAATAAGGAGGTAGCGCAAGTTAATGTGCCATTTTCATCCTCTACAGATACAAAGCCCCAATCAAAGTCATTTAAATGGAGAGCAGTTTTATGGTGGTCAATTAGTTGTACTTTCCCACCTTTTTTATAATAATCATCTAATCTTATCGTATTTTCTTCGTTTACAGATAAATCTGTAATAAATAAAAAAGTGCCTTCTATTTTTTGATCAAGGAACTTTTCTACTTCTTGATTTAGAAAGGAAACAGAATTATATCGTACTTCTACAGAATCTCCAAAAGCAAGCTTGGCAATAATTCCACATCCAACACCATCTAAATCATTATGGGATAATAGTTTGTACATTTTTTTCACCTCTGCCCAATAGTATAATCTAATATGGAAAAAATAGAACGGGTTATGATCATTTTCTTAAAAAACTTATTGAAGGTTTAGGTGTAATAATGCATATTCTTTTAAAGATTTAGCGAAAAAGGGGAGATAGGGATTCTATTCTTCCTTTTTCTATAGAAGTTTTTTATTAATTGGTATTTATCTATCACAGAAATAGCTGTCTCAGGTAATGTCATAATCCTGAGACAGCCGTATATTTATCGTTTCACCCTATTTAGATATTTCCCCGTTCTAATCATTTTCTTACTTATCTTTAGAATTTTTTTAAAAGTGATACTATCCTTTATTTTCTAGCTTAAAGGTTAAATATCCTTTATTAAATAAGCGATTTGTTTAATTCTTTAATTCTCATATATTTCTACAAGGTTTAGTAACAAGGATTGTCTTTAGTTAAGATAGTTTTTTAGCTTAGATTGGTAATGAGCGAGTGCTAGTAATGGAAAGATTTTATTGTAGCTGTGATAGTAAATATAAAATTGTCCTGGAAGGCCGATTCCAGTTGGATAGCTAATAGCTATTTCCCTTTTATGATCTGATAATAAATAGCTTACTCCGGCTTTTACTTCGGCACTTTTCCATTCTCCTCCGGCAATAAGAGCATCGACAGCCCAGGCAGTTTGAGATTCTGTGCTAAAGGATAGTGGAACATAGGCTAGTTTTTCACTGCTATAACAAGATTCACCCCAGCCACCATCTTTATGTTGAATTTTCTTTAACCAAGTTATCCCTTTTTGAATAGCTGGATGTTTTCTGTCTACTCCAACTGCTATTAGTCCAGTAATAGCTGCCCAAGTTCCATAAATATAGCAAACACCCCATCTGCCATACCAAGACCCATTTTTCTCTTGGTTAGATAATAGCCAATCCACACCCCTTTTAATGTGGGGATTTTCCTTGTTTAAATGAGCGAAGTTTCCTAGGTATTCTAATACTCTCCCAGTTAAATCAGCAGTAGAAGGATCAATTGCAGCATCTCTAGCATTTTCAATTGGAACTGCCTTTAGAACTTCCCAATCTGTATTTTTTTCAAATGCCCCCCAGCCACCATTTCGATTTTGCATGGATAGTAGATAATTCGTTCCAAGTTGCCAAGCATGGTGGATGGTTGGATGGAGGGAAGCAGCATTCGTTAGAGCACGTAAGGTGGCAGATGTATCGTCGTTATCGGGATTATTTGTATTAATGTGGGAAAATCCCCAGCCTCCTGGTGCTGTTTGGGGATTATGTATTTGCCAGTCCCCTGCTTTTGTATGTTGCCTAGTTAATAGATAGGCAGTTGCTTTATTAATCGTTTCTGATTGTACGGGAGTACCTGCTTGTTGAAGACTGTAACTAATTAGTGCTGTATCCCAAACGGTACTTGTCGAATTCTCCAAATGGGCGTGTTCTCCATTAGTATCAATAAGGGACCGGAGTCCAGTTAAGGCTTTCTGAATTATAGGTGATTCTTTCTTATGACCTAGTGCTAATAAGGCATAGATCATGAAGAAGGTAGAACTAGCATAGCTATAAAGCGTTCCATCTGCTTCTAATCGATCAAGCATGTATTTCTCCCCATATTGAAAGCCAAGATGATGGAGATAGGATGGTAATTTTCCTATTCGTTTTAGTTCTTTCCAAAGGAAGGAGATAGGAGATCTTTCATCTTCCAACTCTGGAATGAAAGGATAGAGTTTCTCACTTCTATTGAAAAGATGATCCAAGTTTGGTTTCTCTTTGTTATTAAGTATGAATTTTTTATTAGAAGCTATTAACATTGGAATAAAGTGTATTCTAGCATACGCGCTAAATTGGTAGAAATTAATTGGTTGGAAAGTAGGTAGCAATAAAAAGGTCATTGGAACATAGATCATATGGGACCAAGGATAAAGTCCATTTACAGAAAGCATCCACTTTATCATGAAATGGGCATTTTTCAGACCACCGTTTTTTTGTATATAGGATGCTGCTTTTTTCATTCGATGGTCTGATTTGGAGAAAAAGCCTGAGTAGAGTAAAGCTGTATAAGCAATGACTGTTGCAGATAAGTTTCCGTTTTGTTCGTCGGGGTAAGCCTGCCAGTAACCTTCCTTCTGCTGTGTGACAATTAAGGTGTTAGCTAAAGCGCGAATGTTTTCCTCTTCTGTTCGGATATTTAAAGCTCGGATTGTAATGATATAAAAAGCATCTGTCATAATACTTCCTTGAAAGCGGAAGCGGAAAGACCCGTCTACATGTTGATGTTTAATAAGCTCATTTATTTTAAGACTTATTTTCTCATCAAGTATCTCCGTTGAAAAATCCATGTTAATCACCTCTTTAACAGATCTATATTTATAGTTATGCGTATTAGGGGAAGAAGATTGTAAAATTAAGAAAAGATGGAGAAAAACTTGAAGAAGAAAAATATACGCAATAATGTATTCGGTTAATTTCGTGATAATAGGAAGAACTTATCCATTCTTTTTGTTGCATTAGGAGAGAGGGGATAGGCAATTTTATAGCCCGAGCTATCATTGTTTTTTGGAAAATAATGTTTTTGTTCCGGAATCTGGGGTAAAGAAAAGTAGTGACTAAATAAGGGGGGAATGGAATGGATTATCCTATTGAAGTGGTGTTGGATGCTAAGATGGAGTTAGGAGAAGGACCTTGTTGGGACTGGAGAAATAATATGCTTTATTGTGTAGATATTGAAGGAAAGAAAATACATATGTATAACCCTAGTTTAAATAAGCAGAAGGTAATAAAGTTAGATCGCCAAATATCTGCTATTGTTCCTTCAGCTAAGCAAGATACGAAGTTTGTTATTACATTAGAAAATGGTTTTCACATCATTGATATTGAAAAAAATGAACTAGAATATATCGCTGATCCGGAGAAGGAAATAGTCGATAATCGTTTTAATGATGGAAAGTGTGATGCATATGGCCGTTTTTGGGGCGGAACAATGAGTGTTAACAATAAACCACAACATGCTGCCCTTTATTGCCTAGATGTTAATGGGGAAATAACGAAAAAGGTAAATGATTTAACTATATCTAACGGAATTGCATGGTCTGGTGATAATGAATTTTTATATCTTATTGATACTCCTGCCGAGAAGGTAATACGGTTTGAATATGATTTAAAAACAGCTCAATTAGGTAATGCGAAGGATATCATTGATTTTTCGGAAGAACCAGGTTTTCCAGATGGAATGACAATTGATAGAGAAGGAATGTTATGGATTGCACATTTTGGAGGAGGAAGAGTATCTAGATGGAACCCTGATAATGGGGAAAAAATAGATGAAATTTTGATTCCAGCCCCAAATGTTACCTCTTGTACCTTTGGGGGAAGATATTTGGATGAATTATATATAACGACAGCAAGATCGGGATTAGATGTGGAACAATTGGAACAATATCCTTTATCTGGAGGATTATTTAAAGTGAAACTAAATATTAAAGGATTAAAGGCCAATTTGTGTAATAAATAAAAAAATGTCGGTAGTAAAATACCGACATTTTTATTTTACAACAAGAACTGGACATGTTGCTCTTTTTACTACTTTATGACTGACACTGCCTAAAACCATTTCTTGGAGGGAATTAAGTCCTCTGCTTCCAACGATGAGAAGGTCAAAAGCATGGTTATTGGCAAAATTTACAATAGTAGGTCCAGGTTCACCATGAAGGATGTTGACTTTATAGTCAATGTTTTGTGATTGTAGATATTCTTCAGCTGATAAGATTTTTTTTCTTCTATTAAGCTCTAAATCTTCCTTTCCTTGAGCATGTAGTACATCCTTTTTAGATTGTGCAAAATCGACAACATAAATAATTGTTATCACAGCATGATCCGAACATGCTGCTAATTTTGCTGCTTCTATAGTTGCTCTTAAGGAATTATCAGAGCCATCAATGGCTAATAAAATGGAAGAGTACATCACAAAACACTCCTTTATTGTTAGTGATCAGAGAGCCTTGCTTTAGAATTTTGAAATACTGCTAGTTTATCTACAAGTTTTTTACTTGCTGGATTTAAACCAGTTATACTTACATTATTTTCGTTTTCCTTTAGCTTTAAGACAACTTTATCTATCGCTCCTACAGCTGAGTCATCCCATACATGTGCTTTTTGAAAATCAATAGATATCTGTTGATTTTTAACTGTAGTATCAAATGATTGGACAAAGCTATCTACTGAAGCAAAAAATAATTGCCCTTCCACTTCATATTGGAAGTTTGCATGTTTTTTAACAGTTACATTTGAAAGTTTAGAAGCAAAGAAAACAGCACTCAAAATAACACCAGCAATAACACCAATTGCGAGGTTATTTGTAGCCACTACAATAATCACCGTAACAACCATCACAATGGCATCTGTTCGTGGAGCAGTAACGATATATTTAAAGGAGGACCAGTCAAAGGTACCGATACAAACCATAATCATTATACCCACAAGAACAGGCATAGGAATTTGTACAACTATATTACCTAATACGATAATGAGAAACATGAGAAATACTCCAGCGACAAATGTAGAAAGTCTACCTCTACCACCAGACTTCACATTAATAACAGATTGACCAATCATGGCACAGCCAGCCATTCCTCCGAAGAATCCAGTGACAATATTGGCAATCCCTTGTCCTTTTGCCTCTCGATTCTTGTTGCTATCGGTATCTGTTGCGTCATCAATAATAGAAGATGTTAGCAATGATTCAAGAAGCCCAACTAATGCTAAAGCAATCGAGTAAGGAAAAATAATAGCAAGTGTTTCAAAGGAAAATGGAATATCCGGAATAAAGAAGGATGGCAATGATTGCGTAATTTTCCCTAAATCTCCTACTGTTGCTACTTGTGCATTTCCAAAGATAGTTACTGCTGTTAAAATAATAATCGCAATCAGTGGAGCAGGAACAACTTTAATAAATCTTGGTAATATATACACAATTAGTAAAGTAATAATGACAAAAATATAAGTCAGGTAATTTACCCCAATTAAATGTGGAACTTGTGCCATGAAGATGAGAATGGCTAATGCATTAACAAACCCAATCATAACGGCTCTTGGAATAAACTTCATTAATTTTGCTATTTTTAGTACACCAAAGAGAATTTGGATAATTCCAGTTAGAATGGTGGCAGCAAACAAATATTGTAGCCCATGTTCTCTAACTAATGGACCCATTAATAGAGCCATTGCTCCTGTAGCAGCAGAAATCATAGCTGGTCTTCCACCTGCAAAAGAAATAACTACTGCCATTGTAAAGGAAGCATATAATCCAATCATTGGATCAACACCAGCAATAATAGAGAAGGCAATAGCTTCAGGGATTAAAGCTAATGCAACTACCAGCCCCGATAATATATCGCCCCTTACATTGCAAAACCATTCATTTTTTATTTTTTCTAACAAATTTTCCACCTCAATATTCTAATTTCTAATAAAGAGAAGTCTATCACGGCTATTCCTAAAATGGAATACCTTTAGGAGACACAGAAAGTAATATAATACTTTATTTAGATATATAGAAACCTAACTTAATAGTAAGAATTTGTTTATTACTATTAATCGATAATAAAA
>DATMFU010000195.1:0-5441 GCA_035556015.1 Niallia sp.
TCCCTGATATACTCTGCTCTATCTACCAATATAACCCCTCTTTCACTCTTACCATCAGCTCTATTTCCTTCTTAAGATGCTTCTTCAAACTGACTATTATATAGTTCTGCATAAAATCCATTTTGCTGAATTAATTCTTGATGATTACCAGCTTCAATAATATCTCCTTCTTTCATCACAAGAATTAAGTCTGCATTTTTAATCGTAGAAAGTCTATGGGCAATAACAAAGGAAGTTTTTCCTTCTGTTAATTTATCCATTGCTTGCTGGATAAGAAGTTCTGTACGTGTATCTACAGAGCTAGTTGCTTCATCCAAAATTAACAATGGTGCCATTTTCACCATCGCACGAGCAATCGTAATTAATTGCTTTTGTCCTGCAGAAAGACTTGCTTTGTCATTTAAGATGGTGTCATATTTATTCGGTAATGTACGAATGAAATGATCTAATCCTACTGCTTTACATGCTGCTTCTACTTCTTCATCTGATACATCGCTTCTAGAGTAAACGATATTATCACGGATAGAACCTTCGAAAATCCATGTATCTTGAAGTACCATACAGAAAAGATCATGCAAACATTCTCTAGTCATCTGATTCGTTGGAACCCCATCAATCGTTATTTCTCCGCCATTTAATTCATAGAAACGCATCAATAAGTTAATAATCGTCGTTTTTCCTGCTCCAGTTGGTCCTACGATAGCAACCTTTTGACCAGCTTTAACTTGAACAGAAAAATCTTTGATCACTAATTTATCTGGATCATACCCAAATTGAACATGCTTAAATTCTACATCGCCTTTTACATTCTCTACTTTTTCTATTTTGTTACTTTCTTTCACTAGCTCTTTTTCCGCTAAAAATTCAAACACACGTCCACTTGCAGCAGCCGTTGACTGTAAGGTAGTTGCTGCTTGTGCTAGCTGTTGGAGTGGTTGTGTAAATAAGCGAATGTAAATCATAAAGGCAACAATAACACCAAAAGAGATAGATCCATTCACTGCTAAAACTGCACCAATGATACAAACGACTACATAGCCGAAGTTCCCAACAAACATCATTAACGGCATCATTAGACCAGACATGAATTGAGATTTCCAAGCACTTTCATACAATCTTTCATTAATGGCAAAGAATGTATCCTTTGCTTGTTTCTCTCCGTTATAGGCTTTTACTACACTTTGCCCAGAATAAGTTTCTTCAATATGACCATTGAGCTTCCCAAGTTCTGCTTGTTGCTGTGCAAAATATCGTTGTGATCTCGAAATAATAATGCCCATCAATGCAAATCCAACAAAGGTAGAAACCACTGCTGCAATCGCCATAATCCAGTTTGTATAAAACATCATAATTAAGGAACCAACAAACATCGTAATGGCAGAAATTAAGCTACTAATACTTTGGTTCATCGTTTGTCCAACCATGTCTACATCATTCGTTACGCGGCTTAGGACATCCCCTGTTGTAGTAGAATCAAAATATTTTAAAGGCAACCGATTTATTTTTACCGAAATATCTCGTCTTAATTTCTTCGTAATACGCTGTGTAACAGTTGCCATTATAAAACCTTGTACATAGTTGAAGATAAATCCTAGTCCATATAAAAATACTAGGAATATCCCGACATCAAATACTGCATCTTGATCAATACTACCCATTAGCCCTTCTGTAATAAGGTCTGTCATCTTACTAAGCTGATCTGGACCAATGATGCTAAAAATAGCAGCTGCCATCGCTAAGATTAAAGCTAAACTAATGATTGGAAAATAAGATTTAGAATAGGAAGCAAGTTTCTTTAAACTACCAACATCCATCCCTTTTCCGGGACCGGGACCAAAGCCAGGACCTGGGCGAGGGCCTCCTTTTGGTGGTCTCCCAGCTTCTTTACTACTATTATATGTTTGGTCTTTTTTATCCAATTTCGAGTTCCTCCTTTGACAGCTGGGAATAAGCGATTTCTTGGTATACATCACAAGAAACCATTAACTCATCATGGGTACCGATTCCTACTATTTTTCCTGCATCTACTACAAGAATTCGATCCGCATCTTTAATCGTTCCAATACGTTGTGCCACGATGATTGTCGTTGCATCTTTAATTTCTTGCTTTAATTTAGAACGTAAAATACGGTCTGTTTTATAATCTAATGCTGAGAAAGAATCATCAAATAGGTAGATTTCCGGATCTTTATAGATAGCACGGGCAATGGATAGACGTTGCTTTTGTCCACCGGAAAGATTCGTTCCACCTTGCGAGATTGTTGCCTCATATTGTTGCTCCATTTTTTCAATAAAGTCTTTTCCTTGGGCAATCTCGACAGCACGCTGTATTTTCTGATCCTCTACTGCTTCTCCAAAGGCTACATTAGAAGAAACGGAACCACTGAACATGACTGCTTTTTGGGAGACATATCCCAATTTATTTCTTAATGCTTCTAGGTTATACTGTTTCACATTTAAACCGTCTACTAAAATTTCGCCTTCTGTTGCATCCATGAATCGTGGAACTAGGTTAAGGATGGTACTTTTTCCACTACCAGTAGAACCAATGATGGCTACTGTTTCTCCCTTAGATGCAGTAAAACTGATATCGCGGAGCACATAATCAGAAGCTCCTGGATATTTAAAGCTAACATTTCGGAACTCTACTTCTCCTTTAGAGGTTCCTTCTATTGCTTCTCCATCATTAATACTTCCCTTTGTATCAAGTACTTCATTGATTCTCTTTGCTGAAACCGATGCTCTAGGAAGCAATACAAAGGTAATGGATACCATCATAAATGCCATGATAATCTGAATGGCATAAGAGGAAAACACAACCATATCTGAAAAAATAGTCAGTCTATTCGCTACCGGAGCATTGTTAATTAATATGGAGCCAATCCAGTAGATGGAAAGACTAATCCCTGACATGATTAAAGAGATCGTTGGCATCAGGATAGCCATTGTTCGCATCGTAAAGAGGTTCGTAGATGTCAAATCACTATTGGCTTTTTCAAATTTCTCTTCATGGTAGTTCGTAGAATTGTAGGCATGAACTACACGTATTCCAGTTAAATGTTCTCTCGTTACCATATTTAAGTTATCTGTTAAAGATTGAATGATTTTAAATTTTGGTAGAGCAATAAGGACGATAACAGCGATTAATACCATTAACACCAAAACGGCTACTCCTGTTGCAGCTGTCCACTCCCAGCTTTTGCCCATTATTTTCATAATAGCCCAAACGGCTATAATCGGTGCTTTTAAAATAACTTGCAGACCGAGGATAATCAGCATTTGAATTTGCATAATATCATTAGTAGAACGGGTAATTAAACTAGCTGTGGAAAAATTAGAGAGTTCTTCCATTGAGAAGGATAATGTTTGATCAAACACTTTCTTCCGCAATCTGTTTGAAAAACCGGCAGCCACTCTAGCTGCAAAGAAAACGGTGATAATGGAGGCTATCATACTTCCAATCGCACACAGTAGCATAAAGCCACCTTGAGCCATTACCTCACTCATTTTGCTTCCTTCCGTTTGAACCAACCTCGTAATTTCTGACATAAAATCAGGAATCTTCAAATCTAGCCATACTTGTGCCACAATAAACAGCAAAGCACAGGCAATCAACATCCAGTCTTTCTTTTGAAAGTGTTTAAATATTTTCAGCATGCATTGACTCCTCCAATAGTTGAAACATGATTCTAATACCGTCTTCTTCTCCATTTTTGATTTGTTGTTACATTGCGTTGAAGCAAAGTTGTTTGGTTAGTTAGGTACCGTTTACATAATTTTTGTTCATTATAAAAATCGCACACGATATATCGTGTGCGATTTATTTTATAGAGTCTGAGGATAAAAGTCAAATATTAGGAATTCGGGGTCTGACCCTCAACGCTTTAACGCGTTGAGGGTCAGACCCCGATTCTTTTACTTCTTCACTTCAATCGGAATAAGACTTTGTTCTAGCTGCGTTCTTTGGGACTCATATTGAGGGGGTAACATGAGTTTTTCTCCTAGTGTTTCTTGTGTTTCGTCTATTGTAAATCCTGGTGTATCTGTCGCAATTTCGAAAAGGATATTGCCATGTTCTTTAAAGTAGATAGCATTAAAGTAATTTCGATCACGTACAGGTGTGACTCCATATCCGTTTTCTTCTATATATTGTTGCCATTCTAAATGATCTTTATCATCTATTGCTCGCCATGCGATATGGTGAACGATTCCGACTCCCATTCTGCCACGGTGATCTGTCGTAAGCTTCAAATCAATAATATTACCAATATCTGCAGGGGATCGAAATCTTGCTACATTTCCTTCTTTCCTAATTAGCTCTAAGCCCAATACTTCTTCTAATAATAGTGTTGTTTGATTTGGGTTGGTAGAGTATAAAGTAGCACCACCAAAACCTTTAATAGCAACATCTGGAGTAACGTCACCAAATGTCCACGTATTTTCTTCCCCTTCTTCTCTTTCAACTATTTCTAGATGAAGGCCATGTGGATCATCAAATGCTAAAGAATTCTCCCCGAATTTTGCTTGCATGGTATAAGAAATTCCGAATTTACGCAGGCGATTTTCCCAAAAGTTCATGGCTCCTATAGGAACCACATAAGAAGTTACCCCTACTTGCCCATCACCAATCACTCCTTGTCTAGCACCAGCCCATGGAAAGAAAGTAATAATGGTTCCTGGTTTCCCTCCTTCATTTCCAAAGTAAAGGTGATAAGTACCTGGGTCATCAAAATTAACTGTTTTTTTAATTAATCGTAATCCTAAAACTCCAGCATAAAAGTCAACATTTTCCTGTGGGTGTCCAACAATAGCAGAGATATGGTGAATCCCCATTGTCTGTTTAGCCATGATTTTGTCCCCCTGTTAAAATTTTTTATATAAATGATTTCGAAGAAATTATTTCGAAATCGAGATATTTTAATATATCTTGAATTCAAGATAATTTTAAACCACTGGTAGTAAAATGTCAATATTATTAAAAGCTACATTCCACTTACAAGTAAATAAAACACTGAAAGTAACAGCCATCTATTTCTTGCAACCGTTTGTATTTTTATGAAGAAATATTTAGTTCGAAGGTATGAGAACTGGATATATTTAGAAAAGGAAATTCCGCTTCATTATTATACAATAACTACACTCCTTTCTTAATTTTCTAGTATTTAGGAGATGTTTGATTGATCCATGAGATTGCATATTAAAAGGCTATTGACATTGTAGGATAATAGTCATAAGATATGCGTAAATATTAGTTTAATATGAATATTACTAATTATCTGTCATATTTAATAATCAAAAAAGTTGAAGCCAGGCTAATAAAATGGGAAAAAGAATAATAGATTTAAATACTTGAATTTTTTTTTACCTATAAAGTCGACCATTCTTATATGAATTATTAGATATTATCAGAATATTACCTAGATGCTTCAAATGAAAAGAAA
>DATMFU010000196.1:0-3966 GCA_035556015.1 Niallia sp.
TTTCATAAAATTCAACATAAATATATAATCACTTTATTGAGTGTTATTAAAGAAAATGGCCCGATTGTGGCATAAGTCTATAAACAATGCTTCGCCGTAATTTCAATACTTCAACAATAAATCTTTAATCCTTTTTAAACAACAAGAAAAAACGAATTCTATATTCAGAATTCGTTTTTCGTATATTCTTATATTATTTAACCGGGAACAGCTTCTCAATTTTTTGGAGCTTATGCCTTTTTTATATTAGTTAAGTTCTTATTTAGTTGAATCTAAAGGCGTTGCGACGTAATCAAAAGCGTTCCATCGTTAAATCGGTATTTACTGCAAACGCTGCTTTATTACCTTTAGCAGCTGAAATCATTAAAGAGGATGGTTTAGATCTTTCTGTTTCCCCTGCTATATATACATTTTTTTGTGTTGTTCTGCCGACACCATCTGTAATAACTTCTCCATTTTCATGAATACCACAGCCAAGCTTCTCAGCAAATTGATTAGGGCGATAATAAGATGGCGCAACAAATCCAGCCGATCTTATAATAGTTTCTCCTGTTTCAAACTCTATGTTTTGTAAGTAACCGTCATTACCTATTAAGTCTTTTATCTTTTCCGATATAATTTGGATATTGTGTTTTTGTAACTCTGTTTTACCTTCTTTAGATAATTGAACCCCATTCGTTAAGACAACCAAATCCTGGGACCAATTATAAACTAACTTAGTCAAATGCAGAACATGCTCTTCTTTTTCCGCAATAACTACTAATGGCATATCTTTTTGTTCCCAGCCATCACAATACGGACAACTAAATAAACTCTTCCCATAAAACTTTCTTATACTTGGTATAGAAAATATCTCTTGAATACCGGTAGCGAGTATTATTTTTTCCGAAACAAATTCCTCACTAGTAGATGTTTTGACAGTAAATCGCTCATTACCGATATCCTTGATAATTTCAGTAACTGTTGCATTAAAATATGATACGGACGGGTAATTCTCCAACTCTTTTAACGCTATTTCTTTAAACACTTGTGGTTTTATTCCATCTCGAGTAATAAATCCATGCGACGCTTGTGTCACTCTATTCCTATTCGTTCCATCGTCAAATAATGCAATGTTTCTCCTAGCCCTACCTAAAGTTAAGCTAGCACTTACCCCAGAAGGACCTCCACCTATAATAATACAATCAAGGACATTCATTATTTTACCTCCGTATTGATTTCTTTTTTGAATTGTTATTTGCAAAAGAGAACTACAATATTTCCCACATCATAGATTTTCATTCTTAGACATTACTATGAAAAAAGTTACGTGTGTTTAGCGTCAACAGAAGATATAGCTGAGAATTCAAAATAAGTTATATCAAAAGAAAAAAATCACTTTATTGTTATTTTTTAAATGACCTTATTTTATATCGATTTATTCAGTTTAATTCCAACTTTGCAAAATCTTCACAATGTGCTTAGTGTATGTAGGCAACACATTTGTAATAGAAGGTTTATTTGATTGGCTAGTTCTTCTCAAATTTGAGGACGTTATTAATTTGAAAGGGAATATTATATTTTTAACCAGAGCAAGCTTCGGAAAATCAACTTCCAAAAAAATTATTACTAAGTAGAACAGAGAGGTTGTTCCGAAAAGTTTTACTTTTTGGACCGCTTGTTAATTAATCTAAATTGGTAAGGTAATGAAGTAACCCTTAAACAATTTAACTTTATTCCACAATCATGGGCCAAGAATGTGCTCTGGGTTCTCAAATAATTGTAATTAAGCCGATTATAGTAAACATCTTTTCTTCGTGGTTTTTGAGAAGTTGTGCTATATTCAAAGGGTCAGGAGTGAGTTCATGAAAAAGTTTTTAACAATTACAACATTAGTTCTTGTTTTACTCGGAACAGCTGGCTATACTGTGTGGCATTTTGGGACAAATATTGCTTCAGAAAAAATACTTGAAAAAGTAGAATCTACTTTGGATGACGAAAATCTAGTAGAAATAAAATCCTATATCGAGAACGATTCACAGGTTCAACAAATTGTAAGCGAGGCAGCAACTACAAATCCGGATACTCTTCCCTTCCAAACTAAGGAAGAAGCGACACGTGTGTTAATAAAAAAAGTGGGCGTTAATCGTCTACTTGAAATTCAAGAACAAGCGCAAGCCGGTTCAATTAATAAAGATGAATTATTATCCGAAATGGAAGGTAAACTGTCTGAAGATGAAATTTCTGCTTTAAAATATGTTTTATATAAGGAATTAAATAAATAAAATCTGCCATATAGACTCGATTCCTATTTAGTGGAATCGGGTTTTTTTCTTATGTGAGAGCTCTACTTGATAATATGGAAGAGAAATGGGAATAAGCGCTATTCCTTGCTATAGGAAAGCGCCAATTGTTGTAGATCCGTTATTCAACCTTGGATTTTTTATCTTTTCAAACTTTCATTTAGAAACATTATTTAAAACTACTATGTATAGTTCAATCATTTTCTATTTACTTATATATTAGATGATGACAAGAATAAATCTTAACATTACACTTCCTAAATTTTCAGTAGACTGAGAGAACCTAAATCTTAAATACGTCCATAACTAGTAAAATGTGATTTCCAGTAACTAGATTGAACAGATGCAATATTTACATTTGATCCACTGGCACTAATCATTTGACCCTTACCTAGATAAATGCCTACATGAGAAACACCAGGTTTATACGTATTACTGAAGAATACTAAATCCCCAACCTGTGGAGAAGTAACTTTTTTAGCCATATTATAATAGCCTGCTGCTGTGTTACGACTAATTGATTTTCCTGCATTTTTAAATACATAATAAACAAAACCAGAGCAATCAAAACCCGATGTTGTAGTTCCACCGAATACGTAAGGTACACCAAGATAATTCTTCGCTACACTTACCACTTTAGTATTGGTTGTTGATGTTGTAGTAGTAGATGCTGTACCATTAATCTTTAATTTTTGGCCAACTTTAATGAGCGTTGATTTCAAACCATTTAATTTCATAATTTCTGTGTATGTCGTACCATATTGTTTTGCTATACCTGATAATGTATCGTTGCTTTTCACGGTATATGTAGCTGCAGATGCACCAGATGCCGTTGAAAGTAATAAGGATGTACATAAAGTTAATGATGCTACAGTTTTTGCCAATTTATTCATAATAAAACTAAACCTCTTATATTTAATATTTTTGTGAAATTATTTCTTTGCCAGATAAATAGTACCAAAAAATATATTACATTTTTATTACATTAAGGTTAAATAAAAAAGTCTATACTACAACAAAACTATTACATGTTACATCACTCAAAACTTAGTTAGGGAGAAACTAATACAATAAATCGTTGTGATTTAAAAAACAAAATCATTACATTAATATCATTCATTTTAAAAAAATTGGACAAGAAAAAATACTGTATTACAACACAGGATTATAAAATTCAAAATATGTTCAGAAGTTTTCCTCCTTGTTCGATTTTTTTAGATGAACTTAATTTTAATAATTTAGCTTAAAAAGATAAAAATGTCTGTTAGCCCCAAATTACGACCTCCCTAATTTCGTATTACTCCTTTTGAAGCATTCTATCGCCTCTAATTACCAATTAAAATACCAAATTATAATATCTACGCGTTTTAAATAACAATCTAATTATGCTGAAATTAGGCCAAACAAAAACTCCCCCTTTAGGCACGAACCTTGTTTAATTGACGCTAGTATCTAAACTGTTAAAAAATCTCGTAAAACTCTCCCTTTTATAGGAGCCAGTTTACAAAAATACTATCTCAAATGAGAGAGTTAATAAAAAAATATATTCTGATGTATTAATAAAATAGTCTCCCACTTTAATAAAATAGAATTAAAGTGATTAATATTTTCAAAGACTGGATAGAATTGTGATATATAAAATATTTGTTGGAGGTTATTAACATGACTAAAATACAAGTTAAAG
>DATMFU010000197.1:0-8174 GCA_035556015.1 Niallia sp.
GGTGAATGACAATCAATAATACCAATCATGTCTAATCCCTTTTGTTTGCTTGTAAATTCAATGATAGCAGACAGTGTAAGTGATTTGGAAGCAGTAATCTTAACTGGTTTCCCACTTTTCGTTCTGCCTATATGTATGTGTAAATCTGTATAGAACTGCTCCATTTCTACTCCTTTAAATTAGCAATTTGTAGATATTGAACAGCAAAAATCGTTTTCGCATCAAAAATTCGCTGCTCTTCGATAAGTGTTTGTGCCTCTTCTAATGTTATCTCCATTAAGTTTACGAATTCATCCTCATCTAATCCTGCTGCATTCTCTTTTTTTGACAAACCTTTTGCCAAATATACATGTATAATTTCATCTGCAAAACCTGGTGAAGTGTAAAAAGAGCTAATCAATTCTAAAGATTGGCAATCATAACCTGTTTCTTCTTCTAGTTCCCTTTTCGCACATAGAGAAGGTTCTTCTCCCTTTTCTAATTTTCCAGCTGGTATTTCTACAATTGTTTTTTCAAGAGGTTTACGATACTGCTCTACCATTACTATTTTGTTATCATCTGTTACTGCAATAATTGCCACTGCACCAGGATGTTTTACTAATTCCCTCGTAGATGTTTTTCCATTTGGAAGTTCCACTTCATCTACCTGTACTTGAATAATTCTCCCGCTAAAAATATGCTCCGACTTTAATGTTTTTTCTTCTAAGTTACTCATTTTATTCTCTCCTGTTCTATTAAGCATTTACCAAATCATATAAATTATTATACTTCATTTTAGTTTGATGGAAAGGATAGATACTTACATGAAAGCCTATGTCCATGAAAAAGGTGTTATATTAACAGGGAAAGCATGGGAAATACGCTATTTAATTAAAAAATATCAAAAAGAATATACTTATGTAAAAGAATGGGTAGATGCTAGTAATTATTCTGAAAAAAAGAAGACACATTCTTTGTGAAATACTAATATATTCCGTAAAATGAAGATATCTTACGTATAAAGAGGTGTCCCATTTTGCAAAAATCTACATTAGGTCAATCTGATTTACAAGTTTCAAAATATGGACTAGGGTGCATGAGCCTTGGTACGGACGAAAGTACTGCTTTTCCTATTTTAGAGGCTGCCCTTGAAGAAGGTATCAATTATTTTGACACCGCTGATCTTTACGATCAAGGGAGAAATGAGCAACTGCTTGGTCGCTTTTTTAAAAATAATCGAGAAGATGTTATTATCGCAACAAAAGTAGGAAACAAGTGGAAAGACGGTGAATCTGGCTGGTCTTGGGATGCAAGTAAAGCCTATATAAAAGAACAAGTTAAGACAAGCCTTAAACGACTAGAAACAGATTATATTGATCTCTATCAACTCCATGGAGGCACGTTAGAAGATCCTATCGATGAAACGATTGAGGCTTTCGAGGAATTAAAAGAAGAAGGTATTATCCGTTACTACGGAATTTCATCTATACGACCAAATGTTATTCGGGAATATGTTAAACGTTCATCTATCGTATCTGTAATGATGCAATACAGTATTTTGGATAGACGTCCAGAAGAAGAAGCACTTCCCCTGCTTGCTGAAAATGGTATTAGCGTAGTTACAAGAGGACCTGTTGCTAAAGGCTTACTAAGTCCAAAGTATGTAGAAAAGTTAACAGATAAAGGATACTTAGATTATTCTTTAGAGGAGCTACGTGCAGTTTTAACCCAATTAGAAAAGAAATTTGCAGATACTCGTACATTAACAGAGGCAGCTATCCAATATAATCTATCTCAGCCAGGAGTTGCTAGTATCATTGCTGGTGCAAGCAACGTAGAGCAGCTTCGATCAAATGCAAAAGCAGTTAAAAGTGCACCATTAACAGAAAACGAAATATCATTTATTCAGAAGGTTTCTAAAGCTTCTGTCTATGCTGCACATCGTTAATAATTGTTAAGAATGGTTTGTAGAGCTAGTTTTGTTTCTATAAACCATTTTTTTGTGGTTTTTATTTGTTTATGGGGGCTGGGAGCTTTTTATAGTCTACTTTTATTTGGTTCTCTTGGTAATTTGGCTTTTAGGCAGGGGCTATAAACTACTTTTCTCTGTTTTTCTTAGTAATTTGGTTTTTAGTCGGGGGCTATAAGCTACTTTTCTCTGTCTTTCTTGTCAATTTGGCTTTTACACTGGGGCTATAAACCATTTTTCTCTGCTTTTCTTGATAATTTGGCTTTTACACTGGGGCTATAAACCATTTTTCTCTGCTTTTCTTGGTGATTTGGCTTTTAGCCTAGTACTATAAACCCTTTTTCTTAGCTTTTCTTGTCAATTTGGCTTTTAGTCAGGTTCTATAAACCATTTTCCTCTGCTTTTCTTGATAATTTGGCTTTTACACTGGGGCTATAAACCATTTTTCTCTGCTTTTCTTGGTGATTTGGCTTTTAGCCTAGTACTATAAACCATTTTCCTTAGCTTTTCTTGTCAATTTGGCGCTTAGGCTCGCTCAATAAGCAACTTATCTCTACTTTTCTTGGTGATTCGGCTTTTATATAGAATCTATCATCCAAACAATTTCTTCTGCTGTTACTCCATCATCCTTGTTATCTTAATTCTTTCAACCATATACTCTACTATTTCAATAAAACAGGCTTATATCTGTGATTATTATCAAAACGGATATAAAGTTATAATAGAAACATATATTTTAAATTGTTGGAAGTGAGTAATAATGAAGTTTATTGAATTTGGAGTAGGAAACAAATGGCTTATAAGAACTGAAACAGAATTAGAAGACGGTGAGGAATTTGAAGAAAAAGGGATAGTTGGGCCAATAATATTCCATTCGATTTATATGAGAATTTGGGTTGGAAAACTAGTGTTTATTTTAGATACGAAAGAAGGCTTTAAAAAAACTAGAAAAAATCGAAATTCCTTTAAGATACTGTTAGGGATTAGTAGTTTACCTTAACATTATTCCCTCTCTCTTATTAACAAAATTTCCAAAGCATACTAGTATATATAATAAACATTAGTAATCTTAATATTTTCCTTCGTTCATAATTTTCAACATAATAAAAAAGGAATTTATTCATTTCCATCGAATGAATCATAAGGTAATACACAAGAAGAAGCATTAGAAACCCTTTTAGAATAAATAAAAATATATAGAAGAGGAGTTTTGTCATTGAATCAAGCTTTACTTATTATTGATGTGCAACAAGATTTAGTAGATGGAAATGGAGAGGAAAAGGAAATATACCAGAAAGAAAAACTTCTATCTACGATCAACTTGACTATAGAAAAAGCAATACAATCTAACATACCTGTTATTTTTGTTAGAGATAAAGATGTGGCTAATGGTGTGGGACCAGGCTTTCAAATACATAACAAACTTACTATCCCAGCTGATGCAACATTTTTTGATAAATACGCAACAAATACTTTCCACGATACTGGATTATTGGAACATCTGCAGTCGAAAGATATTAAACACCTTGTAATAATGGGATGCAAAACAGAGCATTGCATTGATACAGCAGTTCGTACAGCAACCATTAATCAGTTAGATGTTACATTAGTAAAAAACGGTCATTCGACATGTGACACTGAAGTGTTAAATGCTGAACAAATAATAAACCATCATAATGCCACATTGCATGGTCATTATAATGTGGAGCATTTTTCAATCGTCCGTAAATCAGAGGAAGATTTATTTAAACCTACTCACAATCAATATCGATAATTTTTCAGATTATCAAAATGGTGATAAAGGACAGTAAAATTAGGGGAGAACTAATTCTCCCCTATTTATCTAATCTCCAAGCCTCTTTCAATAACTTGATTCCCTGCTCAATTTCTTGCTCTGAAAGTCCACCATATCCTAATAGCAATTTAGGATTCC
This sequence comes from Niallia sp., assembly GCA_035556015.1. Classification (GTDB taxonomy): domain Bacteria; phylum Bacillota; class Bacilli; order Bacillales; family Cytobacillaceae; genus Niallia. Next base: position 3,882 of record DATMFU010000197.1, read on the forward strand.
CTTCATATTCATTAGAAAAATAATAAATAGAAACAGGATAAACTTTTACTCCTACTGTAAGCGCATCTTGTACTAAACTGCACTCGCTTCGATCACAATCTATTTCTAGAACAATATGAAGACCTGAATTTTCCCCTATTACTTTCACTTTTTCTCCAAAATAAGTTTCAATTGATTGAAGTAACGTTTGATGTTTCTTACGATATAACGTTCTCATTTTATTTAAATGACTATTCCAATACCCTTCTTGCATAAAACGGGTAAGAGTATCTTGATGTAGGCGTGAGACAGTTTGCTTATAAATAGTAAAATGTTGTTTGTATTTCTTAACTAAGGATGATGGCAGCACCGCATAACTTATTCGAAGGGAAGGAATAAGAGACTTGGAGAATGTACCTAAGTAAATCACGCGATGGTTTTTGTCCAATCCTTGTAGGGCAGGGATTGGTTTACCTTTATATCTAAATTCACCATCATAATCATCTTCTATAATATAGCCATTTTGCTTATCTGCCCATTCTAGCAATTCCAATCTTCGAGAAATCGGCATAATCATACCATAAGGGAATTGATGAGAGGGTGTTACATATACAGCATTTGCATCACTTTTATATAAATCAGAAACTATTATCCCCTGATGATCAAGTGGTATAGGCACAGTACGAGCTCCTAAATCTTCAACTGTTATTCTTGTACGATGAAAACCTGGATTCTCAAAAGCAAATTTCTTATCTTTACCTACTAGCAAACATATTAATGCCATTAAATGTTGAGTTCCAGCACCGATAACAATTTGATCTTTTGCACAACTTCCCCCTCTTGTAGAATAGAGATTTTTTACAATTTCTTCTCTTAAAGGAATATCTCCTTGGGGTTCTCCATTATAAAACCATTCATTTTGACTGTGTAGAAGAGATTTAATGGATAGCTTTTTCCACAAAGAATGTGGGAAATTTTCCATATCTACCTTACCTGAACTAAAATCTAATTTTATTTGTAATGAGTCATTTTCAGGAGTAGGAACGGCCAATACTTCGGAATTACCTTCTAATAAATATTCTTCTACATCTAAACAAACGAAAAATCCCTTTCTTGGCATACTCTCAATAAATCCCTCCGCACAAAGTTGATCATATGCAGACTGAACAGTATTGAAGCTAACTTTAAGATATTGAGCTAATTTTCGTTTGGAGGGTAATTTTTCATTTAGTGGAATATTCCCTTTTACTATTTCTTGTTTTATATACTCAGTTAATTGTATGTATAGTGGTAGAGCTTTTTCTTTATCTAAATTAGGTGTTAATTCATGCATAATAGACGCTCCCATTATTAATCTGACACCATTAATAGTACCAGAACTGATACTTTTAATAAAACCAGATTATGTTTTAATAATAGAAAATATACATTGGAGGAAATTCAAATGAACAATAAATTTAGATTTTTAACAAAAAAAGAAGAATGGTTGGAGGCCTTTCCAGTAATGAAACAGCTAAGAACACAACTAGATCTACCATCCTACCTAAATTTAGTAGAAGAATCTATTAATAAGGAAAACTATCAATTGGTTGCATTATACTCGGAGGATAAAATGGTTGCACTTTGTGGATTTATGCCAATGATTACACTTTATAATGGGAAATTTATTTGGGTATGTGATTTAGTAACAGATGCTAGTCACCGTTCTAATGGTTTTGGTATGGCATTATTACAATTTGTAGAAGAATGGGCTAAGGAAAATGGTTTTCCGATTGTATCTCTATCATCTGGATTACAGCGTAAAGATGCACATCGTTTCTATGAAGAAAAAATGGATTACGATAAAGTGAGCTTTGTATTTTTAAAAAGTATGTAGAGCAGAATATTTCACTATTTCTATTAAAACAAGGAATTACTCCACTTTTTAAAGAAGTAAGTGAATAAGGAGCTGATGATAACATGATAAAAGCGATACTTTTCGATCTAGATGGAACTTTATTGAATAGAGACGAATCTGTTCAACTATTTGTTGCAAATCAATACGAAAGATTACAGAACCATCTTAATCATATATCTAAAGAAACCTATATTAGTAGATTTATTCATTTAGATAACCACGGTTATGTTTGGAAAGATAAAGTATATGAACAATTAATTAGGGAATACGCCATTACTGACTTAACATCAAAAGAACTTCTCCAGGATTATCTTGAAAACTTTAAATACTTTACTGTTCCATTTCCTAATCTATTACAAATGCTAGAAAGTTTAAAACAGCAAGATTTTCAATTAGGAATGATCACTAATGGATTCGGAAAATTTCAAATGGATACTATAGAAGCATTGAAAATCAAACATTATTTTGATGCCATCTTAGTGTCCGAATGGGAAGGACTAAAAAAACCAGACCCTGCTATTTTTAACAGAGCATTACACCTACTAAAAGTGAAACCAACTGAAAGTGTTTATATAGGGGATCATCCTAAAAATGATATTAATGCTGCACAGAATATAGGAATGGAAACTATTTGGAAACGGTCTTGTTTATGGGAAACAGCTAGTACAAAATACATAATAAATGATTTAATGGAAATTCCTTCACTTATTAAAAAGATGAATCATTTAAATCTATTGGATGTAGATAACAGGAATCATAATATCTTAGAAACAAAACAAAGTAGAGAAAAATAATACTAACTTAGTGTTACTGAAAATTAGTATCTTAAAAGTTAATTTGAAGAATAATATTTTAAGCATTTCTTCAGATACTTTCGTTATTATTACACAAAGGGGACTGCATTAAACTTTTTAACAAAATTCAGTCTTCCTTATAACGAGAGGAGTTTTTTATGTCAGTATCTATCAACAGCGATTATTCCAATGTTTATGGCTGGGTTTCATTGAACACAACTACAAACAACACTCAACAAGAATCCAGCAACAGTCAGTCATCGTTTGGAGACTACTTACAGCTTGCAACTAACACTCAAGGAAGTAGTATAGGGAATTATGACAACAGTACAACGGACAAAACATCCTTTACAACTGATCAAAAAACAGCCTATTTAGAAACGATGCTAAAACAAATTCAATCAACAGATTCACAAAGTAGTTCTAATCTTCCTAGTAGCCTACAATCAGCTTTTTACATAATAAGTGATCTTCTTAGTAACTTTGATGCCAATAGTAGTTCGGAAGAAGAGATTTCTAATTTATTCACATCTGTAACATCAACACTGGAAGAAGCAAAACCAACAAAGGAGGAAATGCAGGCAAATGGAATGACGCCGCCACCATTACCTCAAATAAGCAGCATTGAAGACACTACATTAGAAACTAGCGCCAATCTTTCTGTGAGTCAAATGAAAGAATTAATTTCTAATCTTATCAGCACTCTTAATTCCGAGGACGAATCTACTAATAGTATTAGCAATATTTTAACAAACCAACTTTCTGAGGTTGATGAATCTACTACTACCGATTCAGACATACAAAATTTATTTGCTAGTTTAATTTCTAACCTTATCAGTACTCTTCATTTCGATGATGAAGATGATTCTAATTCTAGTATAAACAATAGTTTAACAAGTCAGCTTTCTCAGTATAATGAATCTACTACAGATTCAGAAGTACAAGCACTATTTGACAGTTCAATAAAACAATTAGAAGAAACTCAGCAAAGTGCACAAACAGCAGATGATTCGGAAAGCGATTTGACTGAAGCATTTCCAACTAGTATTCAAATGACAGGTACATCTTTACCTCCATTTAATTGGAAACCAAGCATTACAACTACAACAAGTATAACGCAAAGTAATCCATACGCTTCCAGTGTACAGCTATAATAAATAATAATAAAATAATGGGAGGAAGAGATTACGCTCTTTCTCCCATACAAATATTTCTTATTAATCAATATCCCTTTAACAAAGGATTTAAATATTCACTTAATGCTTTAGCTGTTTCCTCATGGGCCTTTATTCCAGGATGACTTCTAGCACCAACTGTTTCTTCTGTCATATTAGGAAGCTGGAATACTGAAACCTTTTTATCTCCCGTTCTCTTCTTATATGCTTCCACTCCTTGATAAATCGCTGGCATCATAGGTATTCCTAACATGCCATAAGCCCAAACAATATGAGAATTAGGATTATATTTTCTTAACTTATCAAGAAAAGCTTCCACCGCTTGTACAAATTTTTCTAAGTCTTTTAGATTATAACTTCCATCGTCATTCAGTCTTTGCTTATATGTTTCACCTGTTTGTTCATCCAACCATGCAGATGAATGAAAAGCACCTCCATCGTTTGTTCC
>DATMFU010000198.1:0-10302 GCA_035556015.1 Niallia sp.
ATAGATTCCTTTGTTGTTACGGTTGCTGCTTTAGCAGCTTTAGGAACAAATATATGTGAACTGATAAAAACGATCATAGACATTGCTATTAAAAATAATTTATTCATATTGTATACCTCCTGTTTATAAGAATATGAACAGGCCCATATATAAGACTAACAGGTTTTCAAGTATTTATCATTATATAATAACTGGAAATGTTACCAATTTAGTTATTTAGGAATTCATTTCTTTGTATTTACTCATAACCATTATTTTGCACTTGGACTAGATCAGATACAAACACTTGAATGGCTGATAAACGATTATATAAATCATATGGATCATCCTATACTTAATTAAATACTAAAATAATCATAGAAACCCTAAAAATACTTGGCTTCATACCAGGCATTTTTAGGGTTTCCTCCTATATTTATTACATGTACTTCAATTATTTGAATACAATTTTTTGAAATAATTTAATTAACTCCCACCAATCTCTCCGCTTCATCAGGATTTGCCTGTATTGATTTAATTGATTGAAACTTATAGGTAAGTACCCTTTTCACTGCTTCATCAATTCGTTCCTCTGAAAGTTTACCACTTTTAACCGCTTCTAAAATTCCATTAAAAACTTTTTGCTGATTATCTAATGTATGACATACAAGTAGCACATCTGCACCTGCCTCCACTGCCTTAAAGCCTAAATCCTCTGGTGTGTAATAGTTATTCACTGCACCCATTTCGAGGTCATCTGTTACAACAATTCCTTCAAATCCGAGTTTCTCCCGCAATAAGTCCTGAATTATAACAGGTGAAATACTCGCTGGATTCTCTTGATCATAGGCTGGATACTTAATATGTGTCACCATGACAAAAAATTTACTATTATCTATTTCTTGAATAGCTTTTTTAAATGGATAAATATCGCTATTTTCAAGATCTAATTGTCCAGCATCAACAGAAGAAGTATCTTTATGTGGATCGATGTTACTTCTCCCATTTCCCGGAAAGTGTTTAACTGTTGCGGTTACACCGCCTTCATTTAATCCTTTAATAACCTCATTTCCATACTTACTTGCATGCTCAGGATCCTCTCCAAAAGAACGAGAATCTCCTGCTGATAAGTCAAGTACTGGTGCAAAGTTTAAATTAATGCCCATTGCTGACAATTCCTTAGCCGTTTTCACAGCGGTATTAAATATTGTTTCGCTATTACCCATTTGTCCTAACTGTTGTTGGGAGGGGATATCTGAGACATGTTCTCTCATCCTAACAATTTGACCACCCTCTTGGTCGACACTAATAGATAAAGGAATTTGATGCTCTTGTTGCGCTGCTAACGCTTGTAAGCTGTTTGTTAAGTTGGTAACTTGCGCAGGATATTGCATATTACGATCATAAAATATTACTCCACCAACGTGGTAATCATTAATCATTTTCTTAATATGATCATTTGGTTCTGGGGACTCAAAGCCTACTATTAACATTTGCCCAATTTTCTCTTCCAATGTCATAGACTTCATAAGGCTTGATACTTTTTCCTCCAGACTACTTTGTTGTGGATTACTTGTCACAGGTTGTTCTTTATCTTTATCTTCCTCTTTATCTTGATTGTCTGTCTCTTCCTTTATGTCTTCTTCATTTCCATTTGACGAATCTACATTGTCCATATCGTTATCTATCTTCTTATCTTCTACTGTTTTTTCCGAGTCAACCATATTGGCTACACTTTTATTGTCAAGATCCATGAAACGGTACACAGCAAAAGCTGCTCCTAGAACAAAAAATATGGTTAAGAAAGTTAAAAAAGTGAATTTTTTCTTCTTTTTTCTGCTCCTAGTGCTTCTCATCTACTCTTTTACCGGAATCAAGTCGTTATATTCCAGTATCCTCCCATCCCTGTAAAGTATCGTCACCAATAGCTATTACCGACCGTCACTTTAAAAAGAAGATAACATATAACACTTCCCATCGTTTTTAAATTAATAACCCTATTCCATTATACATTTTTTAGCATAAATGAACTCGTTTTCATACCATTTATTTTCCATGTAAAAAAAGACCCTCCAATATTGGAAGGTCTTAACACAATTTTATTGTTCGGTTCTAACTAATAATGCATAGCAATGATAAACCTTGATATATAAGCATATTAAGTAAAATTTAAACATTTTTTGAGCGGTGGACATAAGGTGGACAAATCCACTTTTCTATCTACCAAAATGCTTAAGTACTTTATTAATTCTTAGTTAACAACGCAACACATTCCACATGTACCGTGTGAGGGAAAAGGTCAACTGGTTGTACAACTTTTAATGTATAACCAAATGGTTCTAATTCTTTAATATCCGTTGCGAATGTATCTGGATTACAAGATACATATACAATTCGTTCTGGCTGTGAACGACCAATTCTTCTCATTACTTTTCCACCAGCTCCAGAACGTGGAGGGTCAAGAAGTAATAACTCCGGTCTTCCGAAAGTTTCTAGGACTTGTGCTAAGCCGTTTCTCGCATCTTTCGCTAAGAACATTGTGTTATCAATGCCATTATCACTAGCATTTCGTTTTGCTGATTCAATTGAAGTCTCTACAATTTCAATACCAGCCAGTCTCGCTACTCTGCTTGCAAAAGGTAAAGAAAATGTTCCCACACCACAGAATAAATCAATCATGCTTTCTGTTTTCTTTGGTTCAGCCATTTCTACAGCCAAATCAACAAGCTTTTGTGCTTGTGTAGGATTTGTTTGGAAGAAAGTATCAAACCAAATACGGAATTTATAGCCATCCATCATATCATAAATGAAATCTCTTCCAGCAAGTGTATGACTTTTTTCTGATTGCGTACGATCTGCCCAGTCTGTATTTTCAAGCCACATTAAGCTTTTCACTTGTGGGAATTTTTCTGTAATACGAGCTATTAAGTTATCAACTGCAGGCTGAATAGGTGCTTCTGTTGCGAAAAGAGCTAACATCATTTCACCAGTAGCAAAAGATTGTCTCACCATTAAATGGCGAAGAAGTCCTTCATGTAAATCTTTATCATAACCTTTTAGTTCATATTCTTTAACCCACTCTGCTACTTCCATAGCTGCTTCTACCATTTCTTTACCAGCAATTAAGCAAGTTTCTAAAGAAATAATTTTTCGGAAATTACCTTGTTCATGCAAACCTAATGAGCCATCTTTTGCAAATGTAAATTCCATTTTGTTACGGTAACGCCAAGGATCATCCATTCCAATCGTGTCACGAACTAGACTAACATCAAAGCCTTGTTCTTCTATTACATGTTTCACATGATTCGTTTTTTCTTTTAACTGGCCTTGGTAATCCCAATGTTGCCATACACAACCTCCACATCGTTCAAAATGAATACATGGAGCTACTACTCTCTCTGGATGTGCTTCTAGAATTTCATCAGGCATTGCCTTTCTTCTACGTCGATCAGGCTGGTCCACTGTTACACGAACTTTTTCCCCTGGAAGGGTCTGTGGAACTGTTAATTTTAATTTCTTTTTAATTCCAAGTTCATTTTCTCTCCATACAGCGCCTTGTCCAGCACCTTTATCATCTACTCTATCTATTTCAACAATCATTGTTTCTTTTTGTATTGTCGTCAAATCTTTGTTCCTCCTGTAGTCATCATTAATCTATTTTAATAAATAAAGAATTATTTAGTTTTATTTAAATTTTTATGCATACTTAAATAGTATATAGGAGAATTACCTATTATGAAAATGTTTTATTTTTAGAAGATATTAGGAGATAGATGCAAGGGAAATCTCACAGAAATGACAGAATAATAATAAATTTCAGAATCTCATACAAGCTACTTCTATTTATATTATTACCAATAAATCACAGAAAAAGAACGTTGCTAAGTAAATACAACGTTCTCCTTTCATAATTAATTATGATTTGGCTTTTTCATAAAGAATGAAAGTATCACATTAATAAGTGCAAATACTAATCCAATTGTAAATACTAAGGATGATCCTGCTGCAGCTGCTTCTGTTGCTTCACCAACAAAGCTACTTTGTTTTGCTGCAAGAATAGATACCATAACTACAATACCAATTGCTCCAGCCACTTGTTGAATCGTTTGTGTGATTGCAATTCCATCTGGATAGTATTGTTTCGGTAATGAATTCAATGTATTTGTTTGAACAGATGCAAGCACTGCCCCAATACCAAGCATCATAATAATATGTGTTACCACAACCATCCACGTAGCTGTATCCGTTCCAAATAAGGAGTAAATCAAATATGCACCTGCTACTAAAATCGTTCCCGGTGTAATAACTGCTCTTGGACCATATTTATCAAATAGACCACCAATAACTGGTGCTAATATACAGTTTAATAAACTACCTGGTAATAAAATTAATCCTGTTACGAATGCTGCTGTTAATAATGCCAGTTGCATATACATTGGTAATATTACCAACATAGATAACATGTTAAAGAAGGTGATAAAGCTCATAAACACACCTAGAACAAATAATGGAGACTTAAATGCGCGAAGATTTAGCATTGGTGTTTCCATTTTTGTTTGACGGAAGCAGAACAGAATAACACCAATTAATCCAACAATGATTGATACGATAACAGTAGGACTTGTCCATCCGTCATGTTCCCCACCCATACTTACTCCATATACAATTCCACCGAAACCAATTGTGGAAAGAACTACAGAAAGTACATCAATGGAAACTTTACGAACTTCATTAACATTTGGTAGAAAAATGAATCCAAAAATTAAAGAGAATAGTAAGAAAGGAATGTTAAACCAGAAGATCCACTCCCAAGACAATGTATCTAAAATTAAACCTGCTAATGTTGGCCCTAATGCTGGTCCTGCTAACATTACTAATCCCATAACCCCCATAGCTGCACCACGTTTATTTGGTGGGAAGATGGTAAAAATAACATTTTGTGTTAAAGGTAAATTTATTGCTAATCCAGCTGCTTGAATAATACGTCCTGTTAATAAAAGACCAAAAGTCGGTGCTGTTCCTGCTATTACCGTTCCTACAATAAATAATAGGATTGAAGTAATAAACATCTGACGTGTTGTGAACTTTTGCATTAAAATACCTGTTACTGGAACTAGAATACCTAGTGTTAGAAAATAGCCTGTTGCTAACCATTGTACAGTGGTTGCATGTACATTAAAAATATCCCCTAGACTTCCTAAAGCAATATTTAATGCTGTTTCACTAAAAAGACCGACAAAGCCTGCTACTAATAATGCGGCCATTATCGGACCTGTTTTGATTTGTTGATTCTTGGTGGAACTATCTTTCCCAATAGTTCCTGGCTTTACTTGTGTATCCACTAACGATAACCCCTTCTTTTTTCATTTATTTATCAAGCTTTTCAGCTATTAATAGACTATAGTTAACTGAAAAAACAAATGCAGCAGCACACCAAGTTACTACTTGCGAGAATTAAATATACCAAATAAATTTTTCTATTGTCAACCTAGTTGACGATATTTTTTCTTTGGAGTACTATTAATATAGTTGACAAATAATTTAGGAGGCGCAAATGTTTACTATAGGAGATTTAATTATTTACTCTGGACATGGCATTTGCATAATCGATGATATATGTGAAATAACCATTTCAGGTACAAGCAGGTTATATTATGAATTGCACCCTCTGGAAAATCCACAGAAGTTAGCCATAAAAGTACCTGTTGATAACGATAAAGTAATGATGCTTGAAATGATAAAGAAGGATGAAGCTAGTAGAATACTAGATTCATTTAGTTTACCTGGAATACCATGGAATGATCACCCAAACTTACGCTATCAACTATTTTCCAAGAGTATTAATTCTGGTGATAGAATGGAGATAGCCAAAGTAATCAATACTATCCTGCGAAAAAAACTAGCATATAAAAAAGAAGAGAAAAAACTATACGAACAAGATCGCAAATTAATGGAAACTACTAAAAATATCCTTTTTAAAGAATTAGCGATAGCAATAGATTCCTCTTTTGAAGAAATTAATGCGCTTGTATTAAACAAAATAAGTTCTTAAAGTTAAAAATTAATTCTTATTCGTAAAAAAACGCTTGGATTGAAAAATCCAAGCGTTTTCTTTATAAAAGCATTCTTCTATTTCTTACAATAAGCCTACCATTTTCAGACCATTTGCAATACCGTCTTCTTCAACAGATTGAGTGACATAAGCCGCAGCTGCCTTTGCTTCATCCACTGCATTTCCCATCGCGACACTGTTTTTCACAGTAGATAGCATCTCAAGATCATTTAAACCATCTCCGAATGCATAAACCCGTTCTTCTGATAATTCTAGTTTTTTCATAATCTTTTCAATACCTTTTGCCTTTGAACCCCCACTAGGAAGCACATCCACTGAGACAGGATGCCATCTAATAAAATCAAAATCAGGAAAAGCATCTTCATATTGCTTTTCCTCCCCCTCTGGGCAAAAAAGGAGGGTTTGATACAATTCTCTTCCTATATAATAGTTAGGATCATGTGTTGGAAAGTATCCAATCTTTAATGTTTGAAGACTTTCACTAATATACGCATGTTCCGGAACGTTTGCCTTCATATCCTCATGATCCATAAACACAACAGGGTGTTCATGGGAAAGAGCTTCTTTTGTTAACTTTTCAAGAGAATCTATATTTAAAGGGTTGGTGTATAGTACCTTTCCTTCTAGTACAACATATTGTCCGTTATAACTAACATATGTTTGGATACCTAATTCCTCTCTCAAATCTTCAAACATAAAAGGAGCGCGACCTGTGGCAATTGCTACGATATGTCCCTCTTCCTTTAATTTAAATATAGCTTCCTTTGTTGATGCTGGTAGTTCTTTGTCATGATTAAGCAATGTACCGTCAATATCAAAAAAGATAACACTTTTCTCTGCCAATGTAATACCTACTTTCCGTGATATAAATATTTATGAATAACAACTAATTAAAGTATAGTGTATGAAACGCGTATCAGGTCAATCTATTATCTTTTTTGCATTTAAGTATGTTAAACACCAAAAAATCAGCTATTCAAATCTGAAAGGCTTAATTGCCAATCCTGTTTCAAAATATCTTTTATCGTATTAACTTGATTGATTCCAATTACTTCTGCCAATTTCATTTCTAACTTTGCTTTTAGTGCTTCATTTTTTTCATAGCATTCTTCCCCTAATTTGGTAAGAGAAATGCATTTTTCTTTTTTATTATTTTCCACATTATCTATTTCTACTAGACCTTTTGCTTCAAGTCCTTTAATAAACTTATGTATAGCTTGTCGCGATATCTCAACATTTTTATTCACATAGGAAATGGTTGGCCTTTTTCTATAAATCCTAGCCATAATGTACCATTCTGAGTTAGAAATATGTATATCACTATTATCATTCCACGCCTTTTCTAAAATCTTCCGAACCAAACTATGGCGCTCACTTATTAAATCAAATAGGTCTAAGTTTTGTAATTCAGAGTTTGGAATCAACCCCATCACTCCTATCCGTATTTTTGCTACTACTATATAAAAACTGCCAATTGATTGTCAACTCAGTTGACCATAATCACAAAAAATTAACTCTTATGTTTTTATTATTCTTTTCATAAAACAGAAAATGAATGGACACTCTATTTAGTAGAAGTATCAATTGCTTTTATAATTCTTCTTCCTTCGCGCTTTTAAGGATAGTTTAGCATATAGTATAGAAAGAAGAAAAAAGGAAACCTCAAAACATACCATTCTAATGAAGAATTAGCATGTATGTGAGATTTCCAGTAGATTATCATTCTTATATTCTATTTATTTTGCAAAACGATGATTTCCAATTGTTACCGTTACTTCACGGGACGTAATCCAATTACTTTTCGCCGTTTTAGGATTATAGAAATAAAGGGATCCATTTCCACTTCCACCTAATGCAATTGCTTCATTTACTGCTTTTTTAGATTCTGCGTCTGCAGCCTTATTAATTTCTCCATTTTGCACAGGAGTGAAGGCATAATAGCCATTTGATTTCTCATAAATAACTCCATTTAAGGTATTAGGAAACAAATTACTTTTCATACGATTTAATACAACCACTGCAACAGCCACTTTTCCAGCATATGGTTCACCTATTGCTTCCGCACGAACTAAACGTGCCAATAAGTCTTTCTCAGACGGTGTTAAAATGGCATCTGGTAGAATCATATTTTGTCCAGTAATTAGCGCTTTATTATTATTTACTCGCATCAAATCACTTACAGGAATCCCAAATCCTTTTGCTACTTTCCAATACGTATCACCTGATTGGATTGTACGATTTGTTGACGCCTCTGTTTGATGAGTAAAAGTAAAAGCTGAAATAGATAACATTAATCCAGCGGCTACTATCAGTTTCTTTAATTTCTTCAAGATGAATCCCTCCTAGTAGTCGTTCGTCTACTATTAGACTACCAGATGTAATATTTCTAATCATAGAACAAAATATGGTAAACGAGAGATTAATAGATGGATGCATTGAGGTGTTTACGTTAATTTTTAAAGAGGAATAATTATCCAACTACTTTACACTACCTAATATGATCCTTTTGAGGAAATAAACGGATGGTTTATTACTATTTTTACGGTTTTGTAATACAATAAATTTAAGGAAAAGAAGAAGTTAGAAGAAAAATAAGGAGTTTGTAAAAATGGAGTTTCGAAATGTAAAACTAGAAGACTTAGAGCAGTTATATTTTTTAGAAAATACAGGCTTCACCAAAGAAGAAGCTGCAACGGAACACGCATTTCTCCATCGAATTCATACGATATCTGATACTTTTATTGTTGTCGAGGATAACGAAATCATCGTTGGCTATGTAAATGGACCTGTCATTTCTACCCCATTTATTACCGATGATTTATTTGACAAAACATTACCAAACCCTCCTAAAGGCGGTCATCAAAGCATTTTAGGACTTGTTGTTCATCCCAATTATCAAAAACTAGGAATAGCTAGCCTGTTACTGCAAGAAATAGAAAAACGTGCCATACAACAACAAAGAGTAAGTATGACCTTAACTTGCAAAAAAGAACTTATTCCATTCTACGAAAAAAATGGGTATAAAAATCAAGGAATAGCAAGTTCTCAACATGGTGGAGTAGTCTGGTATAACATGAATAAGCTATTAGGGGCATAAGTTTATACCTACGCCTTCCAATAGCTTTTTTACCCGGAATTTTGTTATTTTTCTGTTTATGTTGCACTAACATAAAAAAGGAATGCAGCAATAATAACAAAGAAAACAAGTAAATAGATAAGTACAGATACAACCAATAAAATCCATCCTAAGGTTTTTCTACCTGTTCTAATCAAGTAGATAGAAAGTGCAATCAATCCAAAGATAAAGCCCATGATTCCCCACAGTATTGGACTTTTCCCATGTTTCTTAGAATCGACCACTAAATAGATCGCAATTAAAATATTCACAATCCAATTAAACGAAAATTCCATAAATTAATGTCTCCCCTCTTTTCTTTTTATTATTCTATTCTATCAAACTTTAATACATGTATAGGAAAAAATATATAGTTCTCAGACAATTCTACAATTAAAAATAAACTATCCTGTTAGGTCAGTTAATTTGAATGACAATAAGCGAAACTCCCCCTCCACTTATTGTCATATATGAAAATGAGCCTTTAGTTAATGATTAATCGATCTACTGCCTCGAAGCCCTTTGTCTTCTTAAAATTCATTCTATGTTCAAAGGTTTCGATGGCATCTGAGCAATCAATATTAGCAAAATTCAATCGGTTAAGTTTCCCCTTGTCTAGTTTCACAGAAAGAATCGTGATTTTTTCCATATGGCCAGTTGCGGTATTCAACCGATTATCCACTGCATGTATGTATATGTTATTCAAAGGTAATAGTGCATATAAATCACGAGCAATTCTTATTACACTACTGCATACATAATCTTGTTGAATATCAAAAAATTTCCCCTTAGGCATTGGTTTTCTAGAGAGCTTCCCTGTTTTTGTTAAAGATAATTGCTCACTAGGAACCACATCATTTGAATTAATTTCAAATTCCACTACCATCACTTTCGGATCTTCACAGCTAAACTCAAATCCACTTCCAAATTCAGTTAAATCATCTAAAGGCGCAAATGCCTCAATAACTTGAAAATAGGTATCAATATCGCCTTCCAAGACTTTAGTAGCAATCTTTACATCTCGTTCCCAGGCTTGATATTCTTGTCTATCCTTTTCCCTAGCCGCTATTACTTCTTCCTTCAATTTCTGTCCAGTCGATTGCTTATTAAATAACTTAGATAGAACCCCTGGTTT
>DATMFU010000199.1:0-8494 GCA_035556015.1 Niallia sp.
AGCGTAAATTCTTTATTTTTCTACCTATTTCCATACAAAAACCCACTTTTTGTTTAGATATAGTAAACTTTCGATGACAATTGTTTTATATTCCTAAACTTAAAGTTTACTTTTACTTCGTTTATTATACAAAAATTTCGCTAAGTTGCAATCATTTTTTTTGCAAATCGTAGGTTACATATCATGTAAATACGAAATCTATTGGAAAGCAAACTAGCAGGTAATGAGAGCTTTGAAATAAAAAAAAACGGCACTCACTTAATAGTGGAACAAATAAGCTATCATTTCGATAATTTATTGTCCTCTATATATTAAGTAAGTTCCGCTATTTAAATTAGAAAGGCGATTATCATTGGTTTGGTTCTATTAATGGAATGTATTTTCCATTATCTATTTTTTCTATTTTATTAAAGTGTATGAGCTTCTTTAATGATGCATTACAATAGGCAGATGCATCATAGGAATCTCTCCCAACCCTAATCCCAATTTCAGTAGGACCAATTCCAGTTTTTGCTCCCTTTTCCTTATACAAATCACACAATGCCTTATATATATTTTCGTCTTTTTCCGTAATTCGTAGTTTGGAATGTGCCTTCAAACCTATTTCCTCCCATTTAATTCCTATTTAATGCAGCTAAATATTGTGTTTTGGTTCCATAATGACCCTTAATTAAATTTACAGACTATTCACTCATCAATAATATTTTATTGTCCTGTTTTAATCTGCTAATTTAAGCATACTAGTACTCCAGAAAAATAAAAGTTATTATCATATATTTCCCTTAAAAATAGATATTTAGGTTGAAAACACTATTTGTTAATAGGCATAAAGAATCATTTCAATATATAGAACAAAGTTACTTAAGTTTTACTTATTTAGTTATATTTTACAGTTACTAAACATACTTATTTGTTAAATATATAGAACAAAAAAAAGAAACAGCACCTTAAAATAAAGTGACTGCTTCTTACTAGTTATGTTCTTCAGTGTTTTTGGTGATGTTTACCTAGCATTAATTGCCCACCATATGACGGAAATAGTTTTAATTCTCTTGCTGCCTCCGGGTGATGAATCATGATTTCTTTTAATAAATCTTTTGTATTTTTATTTTTAGTGTCTAATCCTAATTCTTTTGCTTTATTTAGGATTTGATAATCTCTAATCTCTTCAGCAATTTGCTTATATTCTTTTCCTTCTGTTTGGATGTTCAACTTTTTTGCTTCTGCCATAATCATTTTTTCATGAACTTCTTTCCCTAATTGTTCCATTTTCTTTCCATCTGTACTTATACCAAGTTCTTTTGCCTTTTGTGTTATTTTTGTTTCAAACACTTCTTTCATTAGTGTTTTTGCATCCTTACCCTCTGTTTTTATACCAAGGGCCTTTGCTTCTTCTTTTAAATGGGCAGTATGTACTTCCATTGCTAGTTTTTGAATATCTTTTCCTTCTGTTTTAATTCCTAGTTTTTCTGCCTCTTTCTTAATTAACATTTCATGAATCTCTTTCTTAATGGTGAAATTATCTTTTCCTTCCGTTTTTATCCCTAAGCTTTTTGCCATGTCTACTAAAAATTGTTGATCTTCTTGAGATACTTTTCCTTCTTGAGGTTGTGTTGGTTCTGCATGTACAGTAGTCATAGTTCCTATTACAGACAGTACTAATGCTAATGCTATCCATGTAACAATCTTCTTCATTCTTTACTTCCTCTCTTTTATAGGTAATAGAATATTCTCCCTCTTATATTCTCCTTTATTTATCTTTATATGTAATAATTTCTAAAAACACTTCCATACCCCCCACGGAATTCATATATTTATAAAGCAATTATTAGACATCTTTAAAATCATTTGCTATTTTACCTATATACCAAAAATTTTGGAGTTGAAGGACCTAATGAGTAAATTTACGAAAGATTATTTATTAACGATGGAGGATATTGTCAGGGAAGGAGATCCCTTACTAAGAGAAAAAACAAAAGATGTAACGGTTCCTCCTACAAAAGAGGACGTAGAAGAACTTTTATGTATGCTACAGTTTCTAAAAAATAGCCAAGATCCAATCCTTTCAAAAAAATATCAATTGCGAGCTGGTGTTGGACTTTCAGCTAATCAAATAGGATTAAATAAGCGAATGTTTGCTAGTTACATCAAACAAGAAAATGGGGAAGCCTTAGAATATATGCTTATTAACCCAAAGATTATCAGTCATTCAGCTAGTATGATTTATATTCCAGAAAGTGAAGGCTGTCTTTCTATCGATAGACCTGTAGTTGGATATGTTCCACGTTATAAGAGAATTACCGTTCGTGCGTATACTATTGATGGAGAAGAAGTAAAAATTAAACTAAAGGATTTTGCAGCTATTGTATTCCAACACGAAATAGACCACCTAAATGGTATTCTATTTTATGATCATATAAATAAAAAGAATCCTTTTGAATTGCCAGCTAATATAGATATTCAACCATTATATTAATATAAAAAAGAGGCAAATGAGATAACTCATTTGCCTCTTCTATTTCATTACTTATCATCTGATTTTTCAAGTTTGTTCTCAATTTCATATTTAGCAGTAGCTTCAGATAACCAAGTACTTGCTTGCTCTTGTACTTTTTGTTGTAATAATGTTTCTTTAATTTGATCTTTAGAGTCTTCTAAAGTAGCTTCTTTTGCTTCTTTTTTGTCTGTTACTTTAATAATGTGGTAACCATAATCTGTTTTTACAGGATCACTAATTTCTCCAGCTTTCATATCGAAAGCAACTTTTTCAAATTCTTCTACCATTTGACCAGAAGAGAAGAATCCTAAGTCCCCACCATTATCTTTTGTTGCAGTATCAGTAGAATATTCTTTAGCTAACTCTGCAAAATCTCCACCATCATCAAGTTTCTTTTTCACTTCTTTAGCTGTTTTTTCATCTTCTACTAAAATATGACTTGCTTGAACTTGTTCTGCTGTATTTAAGCTTTCTTTATTATCATCAAAATATGTTTTGATTTCGTCATCTGTGATTTCAATAGATGGTTCTAAAATTTTTGTAACTTTTAAATTCTGTACAATATTTTCTTTATACGTATCTAAAGTTAAACCATTTTGTGCTAATAAAGAGTTAAATGTATCTTCTCCACCATACTGTGCGTAAACTTTTTCTAATTCTTCTTTAACATCTTTATCTGTAACCTTTACTTTTGCTTTATCAGCTTCTAAATCAACTACTTTGTTTGTAATCATGGCACTAAGTACTGTAGAACCATATTGCTTATTTAACTCATCGTTTAAATCCTCTTGAGTAATCTTTTCATCATCAATTGTTGCAACCGCTTCACTTCTTTGTGTTAAATAAACTGCTCCTACTATTAACGCTATTAATATTACCGCTAAAATAGGAATAAGTACTTTTTTATTCTTCATACTATGGTAAAATCCTCTCTGCAAAAAATTTTAAAGCTTAATGGACATCCTCCCATTATCACTCTTACACTATATTATCATATAATTATGACTAAATTATTAACAGATTTAAAAAATTCCATCATATTTCTCCATTAGATGGAATTTTTTTCGACAAAGTCCGATATGTTTCACATGAAACGTGTCGATTAATTCGTACTTGAACTATTACTTGTTAAGGTTAACTCTACCTTTTGTGATTTACCATCTCTGTAAATATTCAGTTCTACTTTTTCTCCAATTTCCACTTCTGAGTACAAGTATTTTCTTAAATCTGTAGAGCTGGTCACTTTATTACCATTTATGGCAGTTATAACATCTTGAACTTTTAAACCTGCCTTAGCTGCAGCTGAATTAGAGTCTACATTTGTAATCATTACACCTTGTGTCACATCATTAGGTAAATCTTGTAGATACATACGTGGTACTTCTTCTAAACTAGCTAAACCAACTCCAAGATATGGTCTTTCTACTTTTCCATTTTCTATTATTTCATTTACAATTGGGATTAAATCATTACTTGGGATTGCAAATCCTAGACCTTCTACTCCATCATCGGAAATTTTCAAACTATTAATTCCAATTACTTGACCTGAAGAATTAATTAACGCCCCCCCACTATTACCTGGATTAATAGCTGCGTCTGTCTGAATAACATTGAAATCCCAATCCCCTGCAGAAGTACTTACAGTAATACTTCGATTAACTGCACTCACGATTCCCTGCGTAACAGTTCTAGATAATTCTACTCCTAGTGGGTTTCCTATTGCCCACACCTCATCTCCAGGTCTTAATGTAGAAGAATCACCGAAATTAATGGTATCCGTTGCATATTTCGCATCAATTCTCACAACAGCTAAATCAGTTAATGCATCTGCTCCAATTAATGTTCCATCTGTTTGATCTCCACTATACAAAGATATCTGCAATGTATTAGCATCTTCTATTACATGATTATTCGTCACAATATAAGCATATTTATCATCTTTTTTAAAAATAATACCAGAACCAGATCCTGACTCAACATCACTTGAGTCTTGAGAAAAGGGGCTGCTCTGTTGTTGCATATTTACTATTCCAACAATCGCCTTAGATGATGTTTCTACCACATCTGCAATAGAGACAGAAGAACCATCACTTTTAGATGTTGCTGCCGTTGCACTTGCAGTTATTGCATTAGAATTATTTGCATTCACTTTATTAGAAAGGTCTGCTACTTGTTTTTCTAATTTCTCATATGAATCATTATATAGATCTGTGTGAGGGATAGTAACAAATGTAAGAGCAGAGCCAACAATACCTGCAGCTAATAATGCAGCAAAACTCTTCGCTTTAGATGCTTTTCTGCTTCTTACTTTTGTATTTTCCGAATTTGCTTTCGTTTCTATTCGGCTAGTATCTCCTCCTATATTCGTATCCGAATCTCCTTCTTTTCTATTACCTTCAAGAGTTGCTAAACGATCATTAGTTCCTACTTCTGTATATGAAAACTCTTCCTCACTATTTTTAGACAAATCACGAATTATCTCTTCATCATTAGAGTTTGAACTAATATGACTCCATTGATTACTATCGCTTTCTTTACCTGGTAAGTTATTTTCCCACTCATTTCTTTTATCAAAGTCACTCATGACGATTCCTCCTATTTATTGTTCATTTATATAGATTACTTATTTTTTCAATATCTTGTTTTATCTATTGTTCTTTTGATTTGTATAGTTACATATTAACCATCAGATATGAATAAATTATGAACAAAGTTTGAAAAGTACGAGAAAAATTTATGATAAAAAAAGGTAATAAACAATGGTTTTCCCATTTTTTAAATGGATTTATTATTATCTAATGGGAAGGATATAGTGAAAATAGTTCCTTTCCCTTTCTCACTCTCTACTTCAATCTCACCATTATGAAAATGTACTAGCTGTTTAACAATAGACAACCCTAATCCAAACTCCCCATAAGGATTATTTGTTCTTGAGATATCAGCTTTATAAAACCTTTTCCATATATCTTTAATTTTACTTGCCTCTATTCCAATACCTGTATCTTCCACTTGAATAATGGTCTTATTATCACCCATATAACCCCTTAACCAAATATCCCCTTCATAGGTGAACTGAATGCTATTCTTTGTAATATTACTTATTATTTGTATTAATCGATCATAATCTGCATAAATGGTTGCACTACTATCTACATCTAAATGGATTTTTACACCCTTTTCCTGTGCCTGGGCAAATAATTGTTCATAAATAATTTCTAATACTTCTTCTACTGAAATTATTTCTTTCATCAAAACAATCTGATTGGAACGTATCTTATCATAATCTAAATTCTCATTAACTAATCTTATCAACCTCTTTGATTCTTTGCGAATTAAGCTTAATCCTCTCTCTTTTTCATTCTCTGGTATCATATTACTATTCAAGCCTTCTATAACACCACTTATTGTAGTGAGTGGGGTTTTTAACTCATGGGACACATCTGACATAAACTGTCTTCTTCTATTTTCTAATGCATCAATCGCTTCTTTTGATTCTTTTAGTCTCTCCACCATTTGGTTAAAATCTTGTCCTAGTTCTCCAATTTCATCAAAATTAGAAGAAGATACTTTAACCGAATAGTCCCCTTCTGCAACATGACTTGTAGCTTCCTGTAGTTTCTTAATTCTCTTTACATGCATTCTAGATAACGCAAAGCTAAGGGCCAAAGCAATTATAAAGGCCAGTATAAGTACATAAATCAAGTACTGATTTATTTCTTTAATCATCTCTTTTGATTCAACAAGTGGAGAAGTAAGAATAATACCTCCAGCTACCTCACCGTTAACAGAATAGGGAATAGCAACAAGGGCTACTTCTTGATCCCCTCTTTTTGTACTAGGCTTTATCACTGTACTGCTACCATCTTTGATTTCATTCCATTCTTCATGAGTAATATTAATATCAAGATCCCTTCCAAATGACCAAATAAGATTTTTCTGCGTATTAAATATGCCAATTGTAATTCCAGTGCCTTTCAATTCCTCTGAATATCTTAGCAAAGTAGAATAAGTGGTAGGTGACCATAAATCATCCCCTTGTACCTCTTGAACAATATTTGCTCCATATCCTTGTAGCTCATCCGTTTTCATAGAAAAAACTAATTTCTCTATGTAATGGGAGAAAACTAGACTCAAAACTAGAAGGGCCACTAAGATAACACTCAGATGACTGATAAGTTGTTGATAAATATATTTAATTCTCATTCATAACCACCATTTCTTAATAGTTGATACATCCCCTTACTAAAAGCATGAAGATTCTCTGTTTCTCTATTCTTTTTTATATTTTATATAGCATAAATAATGAAATTCAAGGGGATTCATTCAGCCTTTTACATCATTCTATTTTAATGGATATGCTACTCAATCTTATTAGCTTACTTACTCTCATTAAAACTTTAATTACTACCGGAAGCAAGAGAAAGAGAGGATGTTTAATCGATTATTCATTGTTAAGAAATAGTTTGTTCATAATTGGAGCAGTTAGATAACCTTTAAACAACTAAAAAAGACCATCAAAAGGTTTTCTCCCTTTTGATGGTCTTTCCATATTATCTGTTCTTCTCTTTATATACTTTTTCCGCAAGTAATAATCCACCTGTAATTCCAGCGTTGTCGCCTAAGCCTGGTCTTACAATATATTCATGCATATTCGTAGTCACTTCTGGTAATGTAATATAACCATTGAGCAGCTCTGCAAGATATTTATATACATGTTTTAACACATGCTCCTGATTCATAACCCCACCACCAAGAATGATTTTTTTCGGGGAAATAATCAAAATGTATTGCATAAGAGCTTGAGCAATATAATAGCCCTCTATCTCCCAAACCTTATCGTTCTCACTAAGATTAAAAGCCTTATCCCCCCATCTTTCTTCGATGGCTGGTCCAGCTGCTAACCCCTCTAAGCAATCAGCATGATAAGGACATCTTCCTTTATAGGAATCCTCTGGATGTCTTCGAACTAAGGTATGTCCCATTTCTGGATGGCTCATTCCTTGAAGTAATTCACCATTTATATAAGCACCTGCCCCAATTCCTGTACCTATTGTGATATATAAGCAACTATCCACACCTTTAGCTGCACCTAATATTGCTTCACCCATTGCAGCAATATTCACATCTGTATTAAAACCTATTGGCACATTAAACTCTTTCTGTACTGCTTGAAGTAAAGGGTAATGCTTCCACGGCAATTTTGGCGTAGTAGTAATATTACCATAAGTAGGACTTTCTTTATTAACATCAATCGGCCCAAAGGACCCAATTCCTATAGCCTCTACTGGATATTTTTTAAAGAAGGATATTACTTCAGGCATTGTTTCCTCTGGAGTTGTTGTTGGTATGGATATTCGCTCTTTTATTTCTCCTGTTGCATATCCAACTGCACATACAAATTTTGTTCCACCTGCTTCAATGGCACCAAACAATGTCATTCTTCTCGCCCCTTTTATGTTTATATGTTTTATATCTTATCTATTTATCTAGATTGTTTAATGGTTTTGTTGGTCTGCTGGGAAAACAATCCCGGCCTGTTTTCTCACTTCATCCATAACTTCCATTGCATGGAGTGACACTTCATAAGAGTTAATAGAGGATTCGGTTTTTCCGGCTTTTATAAGTTCAATAAACTCTTTCGCTTCATAGTACATGGATTCTTCTTTTTGCGGACGAGTTAAATCCTCTTTCTCTCCATTGCGATAGTAAAGTTCTACTTTTGTTGGTGTATTCATTTGATTAATTAACAGATTTCCATCTTCCCCTTGAATTTCAGATGGAACATAGGAGTTAGTAATTTTTGAATACATAATCACGATATCCATTTCGGGATATTTCATAATAATACTGCCTTCTCCATCAACACCAGACTCTAATACATAACTATTTGCTTTTATTTCTTGTGGCTTACCAAATAATCGGATCATTGGATAAACACAATAAACACCAATATCCATTATTGCTCCATTTGATAACTCAGGTTTAAAAGCATTTAAT
>DATMFU010000200.1:0-2214 GCA_035556015.1 Niallia sp.
CTTGGAGAAATCCATCTTGAAGCTTATTTTTATATACTTCATTTTCTATTATCATCGTAATAGGTACATTTTTCGTTTCCCCTGGTTTCAACCCAGTAGATAGTGGTAACTCCCACCTAACCCCCATTGTTTTTTTAGGAATAGCAAATGAGATCGTTTCTACTCTCTTTCCTACATTTTTTAATTGAATATAAGATGTATGTTCATCTTGATGCTCACCGAGCTTAAACTTTCCAAATCGTATAGAGCCTGGCATAACAAGAACCTTCGTTTTAATTGCTTCATCTACTTGAATTCTTCCAGCACCTTGCTCATAAACTCTATATGGCAAATCTTTTCGATCTCTTAGTAACTTAGATGTATTCATCAATGCTGCCTTCACTTCCTCAGGTGTCCAATCAGGATGTGCCTCTAAAATGAGTGCACATGCTCCTGCTACATGAGGCGCTGCCATACTGGTTCCTTGTAATGATTCATAGCCACCTGGAACTGTACTATTGATTACAACTCCTGGAGCAAGTACGTCTGGTTTTATTTCCCAAGTATTAGTCACAGGACCTCTCGAACTAAAGTCCGCAAGTAAATCCTTTTCCCAATCTAAATCTATTTTTACAAAACGAGACTTCTTTTTGATTTTTTCTAAAATTAACTTTCCCTCCTGTTTTGTTATACCTGCTACAGGAATAGGAACTTCTTTTTCTAGCATGCCTTGAAATGGCCCGTCAAAATTATTATAGATTATGACGCCTTTTGCACCTTTTTCATATGCATTCTTCACCTTTTCTGAAAATGTTAGTTCTCCTCTTTCTATTAATACTATTTTTCCATGTACATCTGATAAATCTGCTTTTTTCCCTAATCCTCCAAAAACTATTTGCGCTGAATTAACGTGTTTCCAATCCTCACTATTTTTCATACTTAACAATGGAATTCTTTGTTCATCGATATAAATAAAAGCTGTATGAATATTAGGAGTAGATGCACCAACTGATATTGCTTTGGAAGCAGTCCCAGGAGATCCTACTGTCCAGTCCTCGGGTCCAGCATTTCCAGCAGCAGCAATGGCAATAATCCCCTTTTCGACGACTTTATTTAGGGCAATACTTAATGGTAAATCTGGACCGTTTACGTCACTTCCCAACGAAAGATTTATTATATCCATTTTGTCTTTTACCGCTTGATCTATCGCTGCAAGTATTTGTTCCGTTGTTCCTGATCCACCTGGACCTAAAGCTCTATAGGCATAAATTTCTGCATGGGGAGCAACCCCTTTTATTTTGCCATTTGCTGCAATTATTCCAGCTACGTGTGTGCCATGAAGGGTATCTTTTCTTCCAAGTCCTTTTGTTTCCATTGGATCTTTATCATCATCTACAAAATCCCATCCCTTTTTATAGTTCTTTTGTAAATCAGGATGACGATAATCTAATCCTGTATCGATAATACCAATTTTAATTCCTTTTCCTGATAAATAAGATAGAGACTTCTTATTTGTTTGTAATCGAAGAGATTCTGCACCAATCAGTTCTACTGGATTTTCATTTTCTACTGAATAGGTTTGTACTTGAGATACCATATTTACCAATTCATTTTGTTTCAGTTGCTCTATTTCTTTCCATGTGCCTTCCACAGAAAAACCAGTTAATACTTCTTGGAATCTATGTCTTCTCTTTAAACTTGGATATCCTTTTAATAACCTTTCAATTTGTTCTTCTGTATAGTCCGTTTTTGTCTGAACAATAGCTATTTGGCGTTCATTTGGATCTTGAGGGGGGAGTCTCGGAGTATCTGAAGCTGAGCGTGCAAAAGTAATGTTTGCAGCTAGTAGTGAATATATTAAGAGGATGAACATTACTTTTTTGAGCATTATAAATACCTCCCTACCCTTGCATTTGCTTGTTATTTTTACCGCAGCCTGGTTATTTATGTATCTTTTTGAGAGAGGGGTATTATTACCATAAACAAAAAAGCAATTTAGAAAGTCAATTATTCTGACTTCTAAACTGCTTCTTATCTTAGTATATTATTTTGTACCAAACAATCTGTCTCCAGCATCGCCTAAACCTGGTACAATATATCCTTTTTCATTTAATTTCTCATCTAATGCAGCAATATAAATATCAACATCTGGGTGTGCTTCTTTTAGTGCTTCTACTCCTTCTGGAGCAGCGATTAAGCACATAAATTTAATATGCTTTCCACCTCTTGTTTTTA
>DATMFU010000201.1:0-3775 GCA_035556015.1 Niallia sp.
AAGATAATAGTATGGAGTATATGCTCGTTTCGTATTACTCTACTATGAATAACACTGGAGGTTTTTTTACTCATGGCAAAATATACAATTGTTGATAAAGACACATGTATTGCATGTGGAGCATGTGGAGCTGCTGCGCCAGATATTTATGATTATGATGATGAAGGCTTAGCATTTGTAATGTTAGATGATAACCAAGGTACAGTGGAAGTTCCTGAAGTATTGTTAGACGATATGTTAGATGCTTTCGAAGGCTGTCCAACAGAATCTATTAAGGTTGCAGATGAACCATTTGAAGGCGATGCACTTAAATTCGAATAGTGCCTTAAATGGGTATAATAAAAGCAGAAAGGGATTAACCTTTCTGCTTTTTAGTTACCGATATTTTATCGATCGTTTAAATATTTCTATATTGCATTTGCTTTGTGATCCATACTTGCATTTTTGAGAACACTAGAATAAATAAAATAGAGATTATTACTCCTTTTAATAAATTGAACGGAATAATTGCAGAAACAATTGTATCCTTTAATATAGATCCTTCTATTGAAAGATTCATAAGGGCATAATAAACAGGTAATAAAACAAAATAGTTAAATAAGCTTAAAAGAGATGTCATCATTATCACGCTGACACATAAACCAAATATCATCCCTTTTTTTGTTTTAATTTTATTATATATAAAGTAAGTTGGAAGAATGAATGAAACCCCTGCAATCATATTAGCAATATGACCAACAGGTATACCACTTTCGCTTCCTGTTAGAAAATAATCAATAATGTTTTTAATTAATTCAACTAAAATCCCTGCAACAGGTCCCAAAATAAATGCAGCTAATAAAGCAGGAACATCACTAAAGTCCACTTGTAAATAGGACGGAAATGGTGGTAATGGAAAATTAAGAAACATTAAGCAATAGGATAATGCACTCATCATTCCAATTAATACGTACGATCTTACTGTGAATTTTTTGTTTTTCTTCAACTCAAATCTCTCCTTCTTTTTAGGATCCATCTGCCTAAGAAGAAAGATTCAGCAATTTATTCAGCTATTCCCAATAAAAAACCTCAAGTTATTAATACTTGAGGGAGTTTTTAAAAAAGGTAATGCTAAATAAACGTTCTAATTATAAAATTTTTCGAACGATTGCAGAACCTCCATCTTCTCCCATCCAGACTTTACTGTCGGTTTTGGAATTTCACCAAATCAGCCTACCGTAGTAGGGTCACGGACTTTGAGCTAAGCTCATCACCGTCGGTCGGGAATTTCACCCTGCCCCGAAGATAGATCATATTTAATTTTTATACTTCCTTATTATACATAAGAAAATATCATTTGTGAAGAAGTATGCTTATTCCTATAAAAAAACTTTGTTTTAAGTTTTACCCTCATTTATAATAAATAAGTCCCTTATCAGTAAGAGATAGGAACTAATGTATATATTAAATTTTGATGGAAGAGTTGTCTTCTACCTAATTCAAGTATCGACTAATGGATTGGTGTATTTTCTTCTGATTATCTTTTATTGGTACTTCTTCCTCTTCATAAAAATGAATACTACTTTTTACGTTATAGTTTGTTTTTTTATATGGAACAATACTTGTGAATACATTTTCTTCTGGAACTGCTTGTTCCTCTTTTTGCGCTTCTACGTTAGTATCTTTTTTACTCTTTTCCACGTTTTGCTCCTCTTCTAATAACAGTTCTAATTTTAAGGAACTCACTGGTTTTTCCTCTTTTTTGGGTTCTTCAACTTGCCTTACTGCATGATCCCCATCTTCTTTTGTTTTAGCAATCCTCACAGTCTGTCCTACTTCAACATCGCCAAGAACTAGTAATGGATTGATGGCATTCTCTTTCGTTATCGTCCATTCTTTATTATGTATTTCAAAGTGAAGATGTACCCCAGATGAATGGCCGGTATTCCCCATTTTACCGATTAAGTATCCTTTTTCCACTTTGTCTTTCTCACTCACTAATCGTTTATTTAAATGAGCATAGACCGTTTCTAAGCCACTAGGATGTTTGACAAATATGACATTTCCATATGATTGAGAATAATAAGATCTTGTTACCTCTCCTTCTTCCACAACAAATACATTGTTTCCTAAATCTCCTGCAATATCTATCCCCTTATGAGTACCATTCCTTGAATTAAATGTATCAGATATTATCCCTTCACTTGGCCATGTCCATTCGCTTGTTTTTTCAGATATGGAAGGTGTTTGTGCATTTGAGTGTCTACCACCTAAGAATAATAAGCTTACGAATAGAAGCATAATTGCTGCTATTAGTAATCTCCTAATGTAGTCTCCCATGTTATCCTCCTTTTTCTGATAACTTATTGACAGTAGTATTTATCATTTTACTTATCTATTTATATTAAAAAACACAACATGTTTCATTTGCCTACCTTTCAACTTATGAGTACATGTTTGGTGTTAGAACAAAATACTAAATAGCAGTTATTACAGAATAACAACGAAAAAGAAAATGTGGCGATTAATTTATTTAAAAACAACAAACTTTATTCTCTCCAACATCTCTATATCCATGCATAAAAGTTATTAAAATTATTGTAGAATAAAGAAAAAGTCTAATTATGAGAAGAACCAAGTAATAATAAAAATGTTTGACATAAAAAATCCCTAATTAATCAAAATTAGGGTTTACTAGATAGTAAAGAAGCTACCAATATAACCATTAACATAAAGTTACTTATTAGTTAGCTTCTTCATTTCTTAATATATTATATATCCATTTTATTTGCTGCTATCGGTACAACCAATTTTTCTGTCAGATCAAATCTACCAATTTCAGTTATATTTGTGTTTTCAAACTTAACGGTTTGATAGTTAAACTCTTTTGCAGTTAAAAGTATGGATTCAATAGCATCCAATGTCTTCCTGTCTTCCATTAATGTACTTTCATTGGTAAATCGGATAACCAAATGTTGTTTAGAAGGCATTTCCTTTATCTCGGAAAAACTCATTGTCTCAGGGATAGAAGCAACTAAACCATAGGTCTCCATATTACTCTTCATTGCTTTTAAAGCTTGTTTAATGGAAGGATATGATTCCTCCCAAGGAACATAGACTGTTTCTTCCTTTTCGTCAGCATCTTGTAATAAGAAGTAAGCCCTTTTTTGTAATGGTTGATAATCAACAATACTTTCCACCCTATTTCCTATAATCGCCCCTTCTTTTCCGTTTGTATAGAAGGCCATTTTCTCTGCTCCTATTGTTTCTAATTGTTGAGAAACCAAAGTTTGAAAGAACTCATCAGAATGGGAACCTACATTTGTTAAATCCTGCTTAAAATCAACTTTAACTATTTTTTGAGAAGAATCATATGTAAGCATAGAAGAATCAAAAGGTGAATAAGTGCTCAAATTCCAAATATTATTATTTTTCACTGCATCTATATTTTGTTTATAAAGATCAAATCTTGATAATTGGTTTGGATTATTCACTAAAATACTAACAGGAACAACTACTTGTATATTTGCATCTGGTATTGGATAAGTTAAGACTTCTTGACCATTAATTTCATCCTCATAAATAGCATGTACTGATAAAGGGGTGGTCTTTTGTTCCATTATTGACTCATCGGAAAATTGAAAAATCTCTGTATTCTCCTCTTCCTTTTTGTTAGCTATTTCAACGTTTTTATTCTCTCCTGAGCTTAATGCATTATAAGAACTTTTTTCTTCATTTGGAGTGAAATTAAAAAAACTTTGCCCAATAATAAAGATTAGACATACAGCCAACATAG